>CAZNOE010000330.1:3155-6670 GCA_964574525.1 uncultured Bifidobacteriaceae bacterium | reverse complement strand
TTCCTGGCCGACTGGAATCATGCCGCGGCGCTCGAAGCCTTGAAGGAAGCTCCGCCACGTCAAACCCCGACGAGCAGGGATTCCGTTGCGTCGGGGGCGAATAGTGCACGGATCGGCGTGCAGCCCAACGACCCTGCTGGCAGTGCAACCTCGCTCACGCTTCGCGATTCACGCTTCACTCCCGACATCACGACGAACGATCTTCGCGCCATCGTCGTCCATCTCGCTTCCGACGAATTGGAAGGCCGCCTCGCCGGTTCGCGCGGCGCCCAACTTGCGTCGGAGTTCATCGCAACGCAGATGAGGCGCATCGGCCTCCGGCCCGTCGGCACGAATGAAAGCTATTTCCAGAGTTACGAGTTCAATGCCGGCGCGCGGGTTCTGACCAACGCCAACAAGCTCTTCGTCACCCCGGCGAGCGGCGCGCCGGTGGAGTTCACGGTCGAAACCGATTTCCGCCCGCTCGCCTTCACCGACAACGCCGACGTGGAAGGCCAGGTGGTTTTCGTGGGCTACGGTCTCTCGGTGCCCGGCAAGCCCGGCGAAGGTTACGATTCCTATGCGGGCGTGGACGTCTCGAACCGGATCGCGCTCGTGCTCCGGTACGTGCCCGAACAAGTGGATGCCAAGCGACGCGCCGAACTGAACCGTTACGCGGGGGTCCGCTACAAAGCCATGTTGGCGCGCGAGCACGGGGCGAAGGGCGTGATCTTCATCACCGGTCCCACGTCACCGAACGCCGGCGAGTTGCTGAAAATGTCTTCCGACAGCAGCCTCGCTGGCTCGGACATCGCCATCGCGTCCGCCAGCAGCAATGTGGTCCGCGCGCTCTTTGCCGGTTCGGGCAAGGACCTCAGTGGACTTCAGCAGGCTCTCGACGACGAAAACCCGCATGCCGAGAGTGGCATCGCGCTCACCAACGTGCGCGTGCGGCTCGCCACCGGCGTCGAGCACATCCGAAAAACTGATCGCAACGTGCTCGGCATGATTCCTCCCGCGACGACCGCCTCCCGCACGAGCGAACAGGAATATGTAATGGTCGGTGCGCACTACGATCACCTGGGACGCGGCGAAGCCGGCGCGATGAATCGCAAGGGCGAGGAGGGGCTGATCCACTACGGCGCGGACGACAACGCCTCCGGTGTCGCCACGCTGCTCGAACTCGCCGACGCGCTTGCCGCCGAGCGCAGGAAAAATCCGGCCGCGTTTCCACGAGGAGTGATTTTCGCGGCCTGGGCGGGAGAGGAAATCGGTATTCTCGGCTCATCGCGGTTTGCCGAGCAGCCGCTGGTGCCGCTGACGAATGTGGCGGCATACTTGAACTTCGACATGGTCGGGCGCCTGCGCGAGAACAAGCTGACGTTGCAGGGCATCGGTTCGTCGCCCGCCTGGACGAAGCTGATTGAGAAACGGAACGTGGCGGCAGGCTTTCAACTCACGCTGCAAGATGATCCTTATTTGCCGACCGATACGACGGCGCTGTATCCGAAAGGCGTTCCCGTGCTCGCGTTCTTCACCGGCGGCCACGACGATTATCATCGCCCGACCGACAAGCCCGACACGTTGAACTACGAAGGCACCGAGCGTATCGCGAAACTGGCGAGAGGGATTCTGCTCGATCTCGAAAAAGCTGAACGGCCCGCGTATGTCCAGGTCGCGCGCAAGGATTCCGGCGGCGGCGGCCGGGAGTCGCTCCGCGCCTATCTTGGCACCATTCCCGACTACGCCACGGAAGTGCAGGGCGTGAAGCTCAGCGGCGTGCGCGCGGGCGGCCCGGCAGACAAGGCGGGCCTCAAAGGCGGCGACGTGATCGTGGAATTCGCTGGCACGAAAATCGTGAACATCTACGATTACACCTACGCCATGGACGCAGTGAAGATCGGTCAACCGGTGATGGTCGTTGTGCTCCGCAACGGCGAACGCGTTAGTCTCGCCGTGACGCCGGAAGCGAGGAAGTAGGCACGACCCGCCCACGGACCAGATTGGCGCGGCTTCAAATCCGCCAACCTCTTGCGAGGCCCTCGAAACGCTTGACGCCCGCCCGGTTGCGCAGAAAGTTGAGGAAAATGGACCTGGCAGGAGCAATTCTCCCTGAAACGCGTAGCGGCAAAAGCTCCTTCGTTTCACATTCATTTCACTAACTGGCCTTGTTAATCTCGCTACGCTTTGATACAGTCCCAAATATGAAGTGGCGGCTCGATCAACGCATTCGCAAGAAGGCAGGCGCTGCGGGCTGTCGTCTCGCGCGGTCGCGACTGGTTGGCCTGCTGGCGCTCGCCCTGTTGTGTCCGCGCGCGTGGGGGGCGGAGTCTCCGGCTGCGGCGCACTTCCGCAAGGACGTGCAACCTCTGCTCGCGAAGTATTGTTACGACTGTCACGGCGATGGAATGGACAAGGGCGGGATCGCGTTTGACGAGCTGAAGACGGAGAAGGCGATCCTCGACCACGATCTCTGGCTGAAGGCGTTGAAAAACACGCGGGCTGGCCTCATGCCGCCAGCCAAAAAACCGCAACCGTCGGCGGAAGAACGTCAGCGGCTGGAGCAATGGATCAAGTTTGAAGCATTTGGCATTGATGCGCGGAACCCTGATCCGGGGCGTGTCACCGCCCGCAGGTTGAACCGCATCGAGTATCGCAACACGATCCGCGACCTCATGGGCATTGACTTCAACAGCGAGGTCGAGTTCCCGCCGGATGACACCGGTTATGGCTTCGATAACATTGGTGACGTGCTCACGGTGTCGCCGATGCTTCTGGAGAAGTATATGGTGGCGGCGAAGGCGATTGTGTCGGAGGCGGTGCCCACTGTGTCGAAAGTGATGCCGGAACGGACGATTGCGGGCAGCCGGTTTCACGGCGCCATTGCGGGCAAGGAAAGCCGGGACAGGAATCGGAGGGAAACTTTGCTGTCGCTCTCCTACTACGAACCGGCGGCGGTTTCCAATTCCTTCCGGGTGGAGCACGCGGGAAATTATCGGCTGACACTGGAAGTCGCGGTGAAGGGAAATTTCGATTTCGATCCGGGCCGATGCCGCGTCGTTGTGAAGGTGGACGATCGCGAGTTGCTGCAAAAGGAGTTCGGTTGGTACGACAACAAAACGTTTCGCTTCGACTTCGATGAGAAGTGGCAAGCGGGCGAGCATCGGATTGCCTTCGAGTTGGAGCCGCTGACGCCGGTTGAAAAGAAAATTAATTCGCTGGAGATGCGGATTGTGTCAGCGACAATTCGCGGACCGATGGAGGAAGAGTATTGGACCCGGCCAAAGAACTACGACCGCTTCTTCACTCGCGACGTTCCAAAGAATCCTGCCGGGCGTCGAGAGTATGCCGGGGACGTGCTCCGCAAGTTCACGACGAAAGCCTTTCGGCGTCCCGTGGATGACGAGACGGTGGATCGTTTGGTGGCGGTTGCGGAAAAGGTTTACACCCAGCCCGGCAAAAACTTCGAGACGGGCGTGTCCTCCGCGATGATTGCGGCGCTTTCGTCGCCGCGGTTTCTGTTCCGTTTGGAGGAG
>CAZNOE010000330.1:0-3055 GCA_964574525.1 uncultured Bifidobacteriaceae bacterium | reverse complement strand
CGCCAACGTGGACGAATACAGCCTGGCTTCGCGGCTCTCCTATTTCCTCTGGTCCACGATGCCTGACGAGGAACTGTCGCGTCTTGCCGAACGCGGCGAGCTTAGAAAAAACCTTTCAGCGCAGATCAAACGCATGTTGGACGATCCGCGCTCGGAAGCGTTGATCCAGAACTTCACGGGCCAATGGCTCCAGACGCGCGACGTCGAGGGCATTGACATCAACGCCCGCGCGGTGCTCTCACGCGACGCGGGTGAGCAGCGCGACTTCGCGCAGCGCCGCCAACGCTTCCAGGAACTCAGCGCCATTCCCGAAGAAAAGCGGACGGCGGAACAAAAGGCGGAACTTCAGCAGATGGCCGAGCGTCGCCGCCGCTTCCAAAGAGGGCCGCAAATCGAACTCGATCGTGACCTGCGCCGCGCCATGCGCGAGGAGACCGAGAAATGTTTCGCCTACGTGATGCACGAAGACCGTTCGTTGCTGGAGTTGATCAATAGCGACTACACCTTTCTCAACGAAAAACTCGCCAACCATTACGGCCTGACAAACCTGAACATCACTGGCAGCGAGATGCGCCGGGTCACGCTGCCCGCGGACAGTCCGCGCGGCGGCGTTCTCGCGCACGGCAGCGTGCTGGTGGTCACGTCAAATCCAGACCGCACGTCGCCGGTGAAACGGGGGCTATTCATCCTCGACAACATTTTGGGCACGCCCGCCCCGCCGCCGCCAGGGAACGTCCCCGCCCTTGAGGTTGCGGAGAAAGACTTCAAGGATCACGAGCCGACATTGCGCGAGGCGCTGACGCTGCATCGCGAGAAGCCATTGTGCGCGTCCTGCCACGAGCGCATGGACCCGCTCGGGCTGGCGTTCGAGAATTTCAACGCGCTGGGCATGTGGCGCGAGCAGGAGCGCAAACAGCCGATTGATACGGCAGGCAAATTGATCACCGGCGAGACGTTCGACAGCGTCCGCGAGTTGAAGCAACTTCTCGCCACGAAACATCGCGTGGGTTTTTACCGCTGCCTCACCGAGAAATTCCTGACGTATGCGGTGGGACGCGGTATGGAGTATTACGACGCGGAGACCATTGACACGATTGTGCAGCGGCTCGACAAGGAGAATGGACGTTTCTCCGCGCTGCTGACGGGCGTGATCGAGTCCGCGCCGTTCCAAAAAATGCGAACACAAGCCACGGAGTCGGCGTCCAATTCCGATGAACCTTCGGTGCCGCACAACGAAACAAAACGAGTCGCGAAAAACCAATGACCGCCATGAAAACAAACCCCTTGCAGAATCGAAATCTCGCCGCCGAGCGCCAGGCCAGTCTGAGCCGGCGCCATTTCCTTCGCGGACTGGGCGCTTGTATGGCGCTGCCTGCGTTCGAGTCGCTTCGTCCATTTAGTCTTCTGGCGGCCCCGGCCAGCGCGGCGGGCGCTGCCGGCAAAGCAGCGCCGGTGCGCATGGCGTTTCTTTACGTGCCGAACGGCACCATCCCGTCGGCGTGGTGGCCGGAGGGCGAAGCCGGAAAAGATTTTGCACTTTCGCGCACGTTGCAGCCCCTGGAAAAAGTACGGCACCAGTTGCAGGTCATCTCCGGGCTGGACGACCTCAACGCCAATCCCGGACCGGACGGCGCCGGCGATCACGCGCGCGCGGGCGGCACGTTCCTGACCGGCGTGCGCGTCAAAAAAACCGCAGGCTCGGACATTTATGCCGGGGCTTCCATTGATCAAGTGGCGGCGCAGCAGATCGGGCATCTCACGCGCTTTCCGTCGCTCGAATTGACCTGCGATGCGGTGCGCAAGTCGGGCAATTGCGATTCCGGCTATTCCTGCGCCTACAGCTACAATTTGTCCTGGCGCTCGCCGACGCAGCCCTTGTCGCCCGAGCCGAACCCCCGCCTCGTGTTCGAGCGGCTTTTCGGTGTGGGCTCACCAGGCGAGCGCGTCGAGAACATGAAGCGCCGCCAGGCCGAACAGCATTCGATCCTGGATTTTGTTTTGCAGGACGCGAACGCGGTGCAGCGAAAGCTGAATGGACGCGACCGGCAGAAGCTCGACCAATACCTGTCCAGCGTGCGCGAGATCGAGCAACGCATCGAAAAGGCGGAGCGCATGCCCGTGGTGAACCCGGACGTGAACGCGCCACCCGGCATCCCCCCGGCTTTCGACGAGCACATCGCCCTCATGTGTGACATGATGATTCTCGCCTTCCAGACCGATTCCACGCGCGTGGCCACGATGTTGTTCGCCGGCGAAGGCAGCAACCGCACCTTCTCCGAACTCGGGTTTTCCGAGGGCCATCACAACCTTACGCACCACCAGAGCAAGCAGGACATGATTGACAAGGTCAAAGAGATTGACCTGTTTTACGTGAAGCAACTCGCCAAATTCCTGGAGAAGATGGAGCAGACGAAGGACGTGGACGGCCATTCCCTGCTGCACAATTCGATGATCGTCTATGGCTCCGGCAACGCCGACGGCAACCGCCACACGCACGCCAACCTGCCGATTCTGCTGGCCGGCGCGGGCGGCGGCGGGTTGAAGCCCGGCCGCTACGTGAAAGCCGGGTCAAAGCCCCTGACCAACCTCTTCCTGAGCATGGCGGATCGAATCGGAGTGCGCGGCGTCGAGAAGCACGGCGATTCTACGGGACGATTGGAAGAAGTTTGAAGGCAGCGACCTGTTTGTGAGCAGGAGACTGCTGCGCCCGCCAGAGGCGGCCGCCTCAAAGCCCGCGTTGGTTCTTGAGCACGGCGCGAACAACGAAGATCGCGATGATCAGGCCGATGCCAACGAAAGCGACTCCGACATGTCCCGTGGTGAGGTGTGCTCCCAGAATACTAAGCTCGGTTTTTGATCTGGCGTTGGCGACGATGGCGCAAATGCCCCCGCCGATGCAGACGAGCGCCAGGATGCCAAAGACGATGACAATGAGCTGATGCAGGGGCATCGCTGCGCGCTGCTGTTTGGCTGCGTGTGAAATGCTCAGGAAGAAAAACCACCACAACAGCAGTCCCACCAGGAACAACGCAATTACTTTCCAGTCGAGATTCAT
>CAZNOE010000329.1:0-6672 GCA_964574525.1 uncultured Bifidobacteriaceae bacterium | reverse complement strand
TCGTTTCTTCGTTCATTCCAAACAGCGGCGGTTGGGACCACGGATGACACGGATGGAAATGGACTGCGCCTTCAAGACTGGTTCGCAGTCCATCCGTGCAGCTTTCTCGCAAAGTTTTCACAGCGTGCGCAAATTCTTTCGGGCGCGCTTTTGCTTCCTCGCCCCACGACGCAGGAGTGGGGAGAGGACCGAGGAGAGGGGAAATCCAAATACAAACGCGCCTCCTCTCCATGAACCCACGGCAAAAGCGGGAGCAAGCTCCGCGCACTCCAGACGCTTCGCGCGTTCGGGCGATCTCGGAAGTCGCGGAGCGTTTGGAGTGCGCCCGGCTTGCCGGCGCTTTTCGGTTCAGGGGCTCAAGGCGCGAATATTTTCGGCACCATCTCTCCCCGTCTCTCTCCTCCATCGGCTGGAGGAGAGGGAGAAGGTTTGGCTGCGGCGAATCCGTGCCATCCGTGGCATCCGTGGTCAACCTCAACGGCTTCATGGCAACACTCCCACGCGGTAGAAGAACGGGCCGGCACCGACGGCATTGGTGTCCAGGTAAGTTGTCGTGCCCGCCTGACCAACGATTTCGGTGGCGAGTGGGAGGAAGGGCGTCTGCGCTCCCAGGTTGGTGCCACGCTCAACGAAATAAGTCCGGGCACTGACACTTTGCCAACGCACGATCACGCCCGGTGCGCCTGACGTGGGAGTAAGCAAACGCAACATAGAGAGGGCGTTGGTGGGAATCGTCCCGGTGCGCCACTCCTGCCAGTTGTTCAATCCGTCGCCATCCGCGTCACTGGAATCCACCGAGCCGTTCGTGGGCAGGCCGTATTGTTGGAGCCACGCGTAGGAAACGACCGAAGCGGGCGACTGAAACTCATAAGCGCCCGCGTCCACCGTGCCGCCCAAGATTCGCGGATTGCCATCGAGATCGAGGCCGGCGGGCGCGTAGGCGTTCAGGCCGGAGTTGATGCAAAGGGAGTTGGCTTGCAGCCGCAAGTTGCCACCAACTTGGTCCACAAAAAGTGGCGCGCTGGTGAAGTTGCCCACGCCGTTGGTGGGAAGCGGTGTGGTGCAACAGTAATTCAGAATTCCGTCGTACCGCTCTTGGTAGTAGTTCGCTCCAATCCTCGCGTTGTTGAAATACACGATGCAATTGTTGAGAGTGCCATATGCTACCCCACCGCCCTCTTGCTGCGCCGAGTTACCCGTGAGTGTGCAACTGTTCAACACGCCCTGAAACGCTGCGCCGCCCGAGCGCTGCGCCGAATTTCCTGTGAGCGTGCAGTTGTTCAGCGTGCATGAGAAAACCCCTCCGCCTCCGTAGCCACCAGCGGAGTTGCTAGTGAGCGTGCAGTTGTTCAGTGTACCAGCATACGCCCCGCCGCCAGAGCTTCGCGCTGAGTTGGCCGTGAGCGTGCAGTTGTTCAACGTGCTCTGATGCGTCCCGCCGCCGTCGTAAGCCGAGTTGCCGGTCAGCGTGCAGTTATTCAGCGTGCCCCCAGATGCCCCGCCGCCGGAGCCATAATATTGACCATTGGCCGTGTTGCCGGTGAGCGTGCAGTTGTTCAGTGTGCCGTAAACTGCCCCGCCGCCGGAGTACTGCGCGGAGTTGCCCGTAAGGGTGCAGTTGGATACCACCGTACTAACCGACTCACACCAGACGCCACCGCCAGTTGTCTCGTGTGGGTAATCGCCCGAACTTCGCGTGGCCCCGTTCGTAAGCGTGAAACCCAGCAGCGCCGCCCCATTGGCCAGATACACACAGCGCACAGCGCCATCGCCGTTCGTCGTGCCCGGCACCTGATATCCCCGAATCACGGTCACCGCCGGCCCGTTCACGCTCCGCACCGTTAGCGGCTTATCCACCGTCACGCGATTGGTCATCACCCCAAACACGGCTCGTCCCCCAGTCTGATACACGCCATTGCTCACCAGCACCGACGCCCCCACAACCGAGGCCGCATCCACCGCATCCTGAATGTTCGTCGCCGCCGTAGCCCACGAACCGTAAGGCGACAGCGGGCTGCTGTTGTTCAGCGCCACATAATGCACCGGTTGTTCCACCACATGTACAGTCACCGTTGCGCTCACACTGCCTGGGTAGCTCTCACTGTAGGCCCGTAACACGACCGGGTAGTCTCCAACAATGGCCCAACTGTGCGACGAGTATGGCTGATTGCTGACCACGGTCCCATCTCCAAATTCCCACCGAGTGGCGCTTGCATGCCCGGTGATCCCAGCCTTGAAATCCAACATGAACCCGGTGGCGACGTTGGTGTAGCTGGCTTCAATCGCCACCGTCAGCGGACCTGTGATCGCGCCTGCGTAAAACTCGTCGCACCCGATGGATGGCGGGTTGGCCCAGAGTTCGCCGTCAATGTCCACGCCGCTGGAGTAAGCGGCGCTGCCCGCCCCGCGGCAGGGGGAACCAGCGCTCAGATGAGAACTGCTGGCCAGTTGCGGCTCGGCGGTGAGGTTGCCGATACCGCCGGGAGGCAGAGGGGTCGTGCAACAATAATTCAGGACGCTGTACCAGTGATTAGGCCCGTCTCCGCTGGCAGCCGTGTTGTAATACACAATGCAGTTGTTCAGTGTACCGGCATACGCCCCGCCGCCCGAGCGTTGCGCCGAATTGCCTGTGAGCGTGCAGTTATTCAGGATCACGTACTGCCCTGGTGGCGCATCCCCGCCCAGGCGGGGCAGGCCAGCTCCGCCGCCATCGTAAGCCGAGTTGCCCGTGAGCATGCAGTTGTTCAGCATCCCGCCAGCCGCCCCGCCGCCCGAGCCAGCAGAGTTGCCCGTGATCGTGCAGTTGTTTAGCGCGCTCTCATACGCCCCGCCGCCCAAGCCAGCGGAGTTGCCCGTGATCGTGCAGTTATTCAGTGTACCTGCATACGCCCCGCCGCCGTAGCCTGCCGAGTTGCCGCTGAAGGTGCAATTGTTCAGCGTGCTGGAGTACGCCCCGCCGCCGGAGTCAGCCGAGTTTCCCGAGAGCGTGCAGTTGGACACAACCGCACTGGCCGACTCACACCATACTCCACCGCCACTTTGCTCAGGATAGGCACCCGAACTCCGCGTGGCCCCGTTTGTCAGCGTAAAACCTACCAGCGCCGCGCCGTTGGTGAGATACACACAGCGCACAGCGCCATTTCCATTCGTCGTGCCGGGCACCTGGTATCCCCGAATCACGGTCACTTCCGGCCCGTTCGCGCTCCGCACCGTGAGCGGCTTGGTCACCGCCACGCGGTTGGTCATCGTGCCAACCACCGCCCGCCCGCCAGTCTGATACACGCCATTGCTCACCAGCACCAGCGAACCCACCACTGAAGCCGCATCCACTGCGTCCTGAATGTTCGTCGCCGCTGTGGCCCAACTCGTGTAAGGCGCCAACGGATTGGCGCTGGCCAGCGCGACATAATGCACCGGCTGTGTCACCACGTGCACCATCACCGTCGCGCTCACGCCGCCCGGAGTGCTCTCGTTATAGGCGCTCAAGACTACCGCGTAGTCTCCAGCCATCACCCAACTGTGCGAAGCATACGGACGGTTACTCACCACGGTCCCGTCCCCAAACTCCCAGCGGCTGCCAGTGACGCGACCCGCGATCTGCGCCGTGAAATTCACTTCGAATCCCACGGCCACGTTCGTATAGGAGGCCTGGATGGCCACGCTCAACAATCCCGTCGCGGCGCCGGAGTGGTATTCGTCGCAGCCGATAGCAGGCGGGTTGGCCCACGCTTCGCCATCAATATCCACGCCGGTCGTGTATGCGGCGCTGCCGGCCCCGCGGCAGGGAGAGTTGGCGCTCAAGTGCGAGAGACTGGCCAGTTGCGGCTCGGCAGTGAAGTTACCCACCCCACTCGGCGGCAGAGGCGTCGTACAACAATGATTCAGAGTGCTGGAAGAGTCATAATTGGCCCCGGTATTCAGCGCGCTGTTGTAATAAACGATGCAGTTGTTTAACGTTGCTTCAGATGCGCCGCCGTTCTGGGAAGCCGAGTTGCCGGTGAGCGTGCAGTTGTTCAGCGTGCCGTAATACGCCCCGCCGCCGTAGGCAGCCGAGTTGCCGCTGAGCATGCAGTTGTTCAGCGTGCCGGAGTTGGCCCCGCCACCGGACTGGGAAGCCGAGTTGCCGGTGAGCGTGCAGTTGTTGAGCGTGCCGCCGATGGCCCCGCCGCCTGAATAAGCCGAGTTGGCGGTGAGCGTGCAGTTGTTCAGTGTGCCGCCGAAGGCCCCGCCGCCTTGGCCAGCCGAGTTACCGGTTAGCGTGCAGTTGGACACTACTGCACTGGCCGATGCGCATAACACGCCGCCGCCCGTTATCTCGGCTGGGTAACCACCCGAAAGCCGCGTGGCCCCATTTGTGAGTGTGAAACCTACCAGCGCCGCGCCGTTGGTCAGATACACACAGCGCACCGCGGCATTGCCATTCGTCGTGCCGGGCACTTGGTATCCCCGAATCACGGTCACCGCCGGGCCGTTCACGCTGCGAACCGTCAGCGGTTTGGTCACGGCCACCCGGTTCGTCACTGTGCCAGAAACCGCCCGCCCGCCGGTCTGATAAACTCCGTTGGTCACCATTATTTCGTCACCGGCCACGGCCACATCCACGGCCTGCTGGATCATCGTCGCGGCAGAGGCCCAGTTGGTGTACGGCGGTGTCGGGCTGGCGCTGTTCACATCCACGTAGCGTACTGCGGCCGAGGCGGTCATCCCCAGGACCACGAGCAGCGTGGCAAAAGAGAGCGTGCGGCGAAAAGTTGAGGCTCTTGGTTTCATGGGTCGTTCCGGGTCTTCCCTTTAACGGGCGCAAATCGGAAATCTTTCAGAAAAAGTGAAGAATCTTTGACCACGGATGACACGGATTAACGCGGATATTTCTTTCGGCTAATCCGTGCCCATCCGTGAAATCCGTGGTAATTCATCATCCCATGAAACATGAAGAACTTAGTGGAAAGATCATCGGGGCGGCCATGGCCGTGCTTAACGAGTTGAAGCCGGGTTTGGACGAGAAGCTTTATGAAAACGCGCTGGTGTTGGAACTCCGCGCGCAAGGCCATCAAGTCGAGCAACAGCGCCAATACCCGGTGCATTACCGCGAGCAATTGATCGGCACGCTGATTCCCGATCTGATTGTCGATGGCAAGGTGATCGTGGATCCGAAAGTGGTGACTGATTTCAATGAAAGCCACGTCGCTCAAATGATCGGCTACCTGGCCATTACCGGCTTGGAGTTGGCCCTGCTTCTGAACTTCAAGGAAGCCAAACTTACCTGGAAACGGGTCGTGAGATAGACCACGAATCACACGAATTTACGCCGATGACTTTTCCCCGGTATCCGCGCTCATCCATGGCCTCAAGCTGAACGTTGACAAAAGGGCGGCCAGCCGGGAACTTGGAGGCGCCATGAAAAAGCGCGCAGGAAAACCGGCCAAAAAAAAGATCGATTATCCCGAAGAAACCGAAGGCAGTCGGCTGGCGGCAGAAATCCGCCAGCGATGTAACAAGCTGTCTTCTGAGCAACGGCGTGAACATTTCGAGCAGGCATTGGCGATGATCTATGGCGGCAACCGTACCGCGAAAACTTCTCGGCCTTGACACCAACCTGGTGCTGGATTTGGCCCAGGGAGCCAACTTCGCACACGAGTTCCGCGAGGTCTTTCAGGAGCATGGCTACGTGCTGCGCCTGCCGCCAACTGCCGCCGCCGAGTTGCACGAAAATTACCGCCACGGTGCGACCGCGCAGAAGCGAGAACTGGCGCGGATCGCTTTGCTAAACGTGCGCCGCTGGGGAATTCAGCCGCTCGATATGGCCAACGTCCAATTGGCCATCGCAGAGCAGTTCGGCCGACGCTTGCTGGCGACCCGTTTCCTGCCCGCGGAGGAGTTGCACGATGCTTTCATTCTAGCCGAAACATCCGTCGCAGAAATCCCCCTGCTGGTCACGTCGGACAAACATCTGCTGGACATCGACGAGGACGCGCTGGTGCTGCTCTTCAACGAAGCCGATCTTCCACCGGTGCGGGTCGCGCATCCAAGGCGATTGCTGCGTGCGCTCGGATGACAGACCTTCGCTGCTTGATCCCGGTACAAAATCTTCAAAAAGTCTGAAAGAAACACTCGCCGCGTCCGTTTAAGGAATGACATGGTTCCCGGTATCGTGAATCCGAAAGAAGATTCCTATCCGACTCGTCCGAGCCTCCTCCACCGGCTCAAGGACACGCAAGACCAGCAGAGCTGGCAGCAGTTCAACGATCTTTATCGCAAGCTGATCTTCGGGTTTGCGCTCAAGGCCGGGTTGACCGAAACCGAGGCGCAGGAAGTCGTCCAGGAAACATTGATCGCCGCCGCGAAGAATCTGCCGGAGTTCCGCTACGATCCCAAGGTGTGTTCGTTCAAGACGTGGCTGTTGAACCTGAGCCGGTGGCGGGTGCAGGACCAGTTGCGCAAGCGGCAGTCACCGCCTGCGCCCCACGGGTCACGTCCTTCCGAGGATGACACGGCGCGGACAGCGACGATCGAGCGCGTCCCGGACCCGGCGGGTGCTCAGTTCGAAGAACTCTGGGAGAAGGAATGGCAGAGGACGTTGCTCGACTCCGCGTTGGAGAAGGTCAAGACGCAGGTGGATTTGAAGCAATGGCAGGTGTTCGATTTGTATGCCTTGAAGGAGTGGTCGGTGAA
>CAZNOE010000328.1:0-6682 GCA_964574525.1 uncultured Bifidobacteriaceae bacterium | reverse complement strand
GCGGAAAGACAGGAAGCACGACGCTCACGCGCCAGCACTGAGTGGCTCGCCAAGGCGGGTTATGGACTCATGTTTCACTGGACCTCCGAGAGCATTGGCAAGGACGGAAAGATCGAACCCTTCGCTCAGGCAGTGGCCGATTTCCCCCTGAACCAATTTGTCGAAGTGGTCGAAGCCACCGGCGCCGGTTACGTCTTGTTCACGGTCGGCCACGCCGAGCCTTATTGTCCGGCTCCGCTGAGAAGTTGGGAAAAGCATCACCCCGGCAAGACCGCGCAGCGCGACCTGATCGCGGAGATGGCCGATGCGTTGAACGCGAAAGGCATCAAGTTGATGTGCTACTTTCCCACCCACGTCGTGGGCAAATATCCAACTGCCTCCAGCAAGGAATTCACCCAGATGACGACGGATGTTTTGAAGGAGTTTGGGGAAAGGTATGGCGAAAAGGTGGTTGGTTACTGGTTTGACGGGTTTTATCAATGCTACGAAAAATACCCGGATTTTTCCTTCCGCGATTTCTTCAAAATCTGCAAGGCCGGCAATCCGAACCGGATCATCGCGCTGAACTCATGGATTTATCCGAACGTCACCGAATGGCAGGAGTATTGGGCTGGGGAGACCGCCAGCCCGGTCGCCTTGCCGGTGAACGGCAGCAACGCGCGCGGCCCGGGTGAGGGTTTGCGATACCAGGCCCTGTTGATCATGGAGCCCTATTGGGTACAGGAGAAGGTTGAGATGCCTGACCCGCGCTTCAATGCGCAAGCGCTGGGAGATTACATCAGCCGGTGCATGGAGAATGGCGGCGCAGTCACGATCAATCTCGGCATCTACCAGGACGGCTCGGTAGATCCGAGAGCGGTGAATGTGCTTAAGGAAGTTCGCCAACGAATTCGAAAAACCAAGGGCTCGGCTGATTCGGACGGTCCCAAAACAGCCATTCATCGGATTGTCCGTGCGGCAGCAGCCAGCGAATTCGATTTTGGTAAAGTTGATACCGGGACACAAGATAGTCAGGCCAAGGTGATGGACTGGATTTCCAGGAACCGGGAATCCATCGAAGGAGCGCGGGGTGGGCCTTTCGACGCAGCCAAGGAGTTCGTGACCTTATACAAGGACAACAGGATATACGTGCATGTGCTGGACTGGGCGGGAAGGAATAACATTTCGCTTCCGGCGGTTATCGATCGGCCAGTCTTAAAGGCATCGTTGCTGAACGGATCGCCTGTGCGCGTGGACCAAGCCCCTTGGGGCCTTCTGATCGTGGTTCCGGAAGAGCAGCACCCCGACGACATTGACACCATTGTAGTCTTGGAGTTTGCACGCAATGCAGGCGAACTGGCGCCACCCCGTGTCATCGATGGCGTGCCTTCTCGCTTCACTTTACTGCAAGCGGACAACGCCAAACTGTTAGGTGGGCTTCGGCACAACCCGGGACCGGATTGGGTCGAGGGCTGGACCAATCTCAATGCCTCTGCGATTTGGCATGTGCGTGCGCCGGAGGCAGGGGACTACACAATGGCCATGACGTACTCCTGTCCGACGGGCGGTGCGGGGGCACATTTTGCAATTACCGGCAACGCCAGCAAAGTCACGGGCATCATTCAGCCGACGGCCGGTATGTTCGGAGGGAGGGAGAACTTCGAAAAACGTCCGCTCGAAGGGACCTTGCGCCTCGAGAAAGGACTGAACGTGATAACCCTCCGCGTCACAAAACCAGTAAAAGGCGAGTTCCTGCGCCTCTATGGCTTGTACCTTTATTCACCGCAAGCAAGAGCTGCGCTCGACTCCGCTACTGCCCGCGCGCGCAAGGCGCGCGCTTCCACCAGTTGGTTTGCGGCGGCCAAATATGGTTTTATGGTGCACTGGGCCTCGAGCACCGCGCCGCGTTCCGGCCAGCCTCCTCCGTTTTGCGACGCCGTCCGGGACTTCGACGTTTCACGCTTCGCGAACATGGTCCAGTCCGCAGGGGCCGACTACGTGATCTTCACACTCGCGCACGGAATTCAGAGATTTCCGGGGCCGTTCCAAGCGGTCGATGCGGTAATGCCAGGTCGCACCTGCAGCCGCGATCTGCCCGGAGACTTGGCCGACGCGCTCGCTCAAAAGGGCATCAAGCTAATCTTTTACTATCACCACGGGGTCGGCGATCCGGAGTGGGCGAGCAAATCCGCTTTCCTTCAAAGCGACAAATCCTCCTTTTTCGCGCATGAAGCCGCGATTCTTCGCGAGGTCGGCCTGCGCTATGGTAACAAGCTGGCGGGTTGGTGGTTCGATGATCGCTATCCATCGCAGCCATTTGAGGAACTGTACCAGGCGACAAAGGTCGGCAATCCTGATCGAATCGTTGCTTGGAACAGTTGGATCTTGCCGAAATCTACGGACTTCCAGGAATACTGGTCGGGGGAAGTGGGCGGTACATTAATGAGGCTGCCCAAAGAAGGCTACTTCGACGGCTCCGGCCCGCAGAGCGGATTGCAGCCGCATGTGATGATTTTCGTCGACGACCCATGGATGCACACTCGACCCGATACAGAAATTCAGGCGCCGCTGTTCAGCGACAAGGAATTGGCGGATTACATAATGGACTGCAACCGGAAGGGCGCTCCAGTGACTCTGAATGTTGGCGTTTATCTCGATGGGACCGCCTCGCCCGCTACACTCAGGCAACTTGACGCGGTGCGGAAAACCATCCGAGGCAATTAGAAACGATGGGCCAACCAAGCTGGCACGCGCCGAACACGCAACCAAAACCAGACCACAACTTATGTCACTTCCATCTGTATCCATCCTCAGCGCGCTTTATGAGCGAGCAAACCAACACACAACCTCAGGAGTGTTTGATCATGTCAGAAATTTGGCATACGGAATGGAGTCCTGGATGAAACTAAGAATCAGGCGCAGAGAAAGCCGGACATTGTTGGCTAGGTGGTTCGGCAGGGATTCACACGCGGTCAGACTCGGTCATCGGCTTCTGATCGCAATTGCGGTCGCGCTTTCGGTATGCGGCTGCCGCACTACCCGCGGCGCCGATCCGCAATCATATTTAATCACGACGAAATATTCGATCCCCCTCTTTGCACTCAAGACCTCCAGCCAGCAAGGAAACATCCAGACCCTCGCAGCCCAAAAAGTGATCAAGGGGCGAAGCGAGTTGAAATGGCAAGTCACTCTCCCCGAGGATGGAGAATATGAAGTGATCGTTGCCTATTCCTCGCATCATCGTGAAAACCCGATCGAAGTAGGGTTCGAAGGGAGCGCGTTGGCGGATACGTTGCCCCAAACATCCGGTGTTTACTCAGAGTCAGGCCAGTGGTACCAGAACTCCTTTGAGCGGAGGAAGATTCCGGGGACACTCAAAGTATCCCAAAAATCCGGCACCGTCTTCCTCCGCGCCCTGAATGCCGCTACGAACCATGCCCTTGTGCTTTTCTCTCTAGAGCTCCAGCGGTTGGGGGACCGAGACAAGATTGTCGCGGAGGTTCGTGATGCGATCCGGGCGCGTCCCAACAGCGACTGGTTTGCTGAAATGCGCTACGGGGTGATGTTTCACTGGACATCGCAGGCAGCGCCACGCAACGGGCCCACCCGTCCCTACAAAGACGCGGTGAAAGATTTTGATGTCGCCGCATTTGTCCGGATGGTCGAGGAAACGGGCGCGAGCTATGTCATATTCACCGGCAACCACGCCGACCCTCACTTCCCCGCGCCCTTAAAGGAATGGGAGAAGGTCCACCCTGGATGGGTCACGGAACGCGATTTGATCGCAGAAATTGCTGATGGATTAAAGGGGCGCGGTATCAGACTCCTGCTTTATCTGGCCACACATACCTATGCGAAGTTGGGCAAGGTCGGGGACCAGAAGTTCTCTGATATCAATCATACGCTGATTAGAGAGATTGGAAACAGGTATGGAAACAAGATTAGCGGATACTGGCTGGATGGCTGGTACCAGTCCTCTGAACGCTACCGCGATTTTCCATTCAAGAGTTTCTACCAGGCGAGCAAAGCAGGGAATCCAGAACGCTTGCTCGCTTTGAATAGCTGGCTTTATCCGATCGCCACACCATGGCAGGACTATTGGGCAGGCGAAATATTTAGTCTGGGGGTTCCCCCACAGCGCCGCATCATTGAGAGCGGTCCCGGCCAGAGCCTGCAATACCAAGCTCTGCTGGCGCTGGAAGGGGACTGGGTGCATACCAAAGAGAACACACCAATCAAGGCGCCCGTTCTGGGTACGCCTGCCTTGTTGTCTTTTATAGAGGCATGCGCCGGTAAGGGACCCGTTACACTGAACGTGCTGATATATCAGGATGGAACTATTAGTGAATCTTCCATGCACGTATTGCACGCGATCAACAAGGGCGTGTCGGCGCGGAAAGCCATTCGAGGCAATTAGAAACGATGGGCTAACCCACCTGGCGCGCGCCAAACACGCAACCAAAAGCGTACGCATCGGATGTCACTTCCATCTGCATCCCTACTCGGCGCGCTCCTCGTGGTAGGGGGTGGCCTGCTGAGCGGCGGCGCCGCCTGGCCGATGAAGCTAATGAAGCGGTACCAGTTCGAGCACTGGTGGTTTGTGGCCATGTTGACCGGGCTTGTCGTTATCCCCTGGAGCGTGACCCTGGCCTTTTGCCCAAATGCTCTGAAGGCTTACAGTTCCGTTCCCCGGGACACGCTCCTCGCCGCCAACCTATGGGCGACGGGTTGGGGCATTGCGAACGTGCTTTGTGGACTCTGCTACGTCCGAATAGGCATGGCGCTTACTTCAGTGATCATCACCGGTCTTGGCGCCGCCATTGGAGTCACGTTGCCCATGGTCGTTAAGGGTTCGGGGCTGTTTAAGGACGCGAGTGATCCGGGTTCTGCGGCAGGACTAGCTCTATTTGGCGGTGTTGGAGTGATGCTGATTGGTGTGGTGTTGGCCGGGTTGGCCGGCGCGGGACGCGACCGCGCTCGACAACGAACGAATCTACATTCCGGCCGATTTGTGGGCGGGCTGCTCATGGCGGTGCTCTCCGGCGTCTTTTCGGCAGGAATGGGTTTGGCGTTTGTTTACGGACAGGGGCCAATAATACAAGCCATGAAACAGGAAGGGGCGGGCGAGATTCCCGCCACCTTTTCCGTTTGGGCTGTTGCATTACTTGGTGGCGCACTCGTAAGTGTGCTGTATCCGGCTTGGCTTATGATGAAAAATCGATCCTGGGGCGTGCTGGGGCAGAGTTGGAAGGAACTGCTGCTGGCGATCGTCATCGGAGCCAGTGCATGCTTGGCAGTCGTGCTGATGGGCGCAGGTATGAGAATGATGGGGGCGCTGGGCGCCTCGGTCGGCCTTGGAATTCAGTCTGCGTCATGGATGCTAGGAGGTCAGGGTGTGGGGTTTGCCAGTGGCGAGTGGCGTGGGGTTCATGGGCCGCCCCGCAAGAAGATGTATCTGGCCATTCTCTGCCTCACAGCGGCGGTAATAATCATGATTTTGGGGAACTTCGTCAGCGCACCAAAGTCGAGTCAACGGCCTCTCAGCTAACAACCCCAAAGGGCGCCCGAACTTCAAATTGACGGAAAGGCGAGTGACTGCAAACATCGTCAACAGATCTCAAAACATTATGCAACCGGCATTTATTCTCCAAGGCTTGATCGTCTTGATCCTCGGCGTTCAACTGGCCCGCGCCGATGAGCCGTCCCGCACCTACGAAAACAAGCTCACGCCCATCAAGCATCCCAAGCCGTTGCTCGCCGACCATCCCGAATGGGTCGAACCCGTTCGCGAAATACACCGTTGGGAAGCGCCGGCCATTGTAAACGACCCTGACGCCGACCTCCACGTGCGCGCCTGGCGCTGGAGCTACAACGCTCGCGGCATCATCGAGATACCGAATCATCTTCGCGCCAGCCAAACGGCGATTATCATGGTTCATCCGTGGGGCATCGACGACGGGCAAGGCTGGGACACGCCCGAACCTGCCGGCGTGGCCGACTTCTGCACGCCCGCAAAGAATCACCTCGCTGCGAAGCACACGCGCGGGGTCATTGATCCGTTTCACAAATCGCTACGGGGAAAAGTCGGCGCGATTCTCTACAGCCTGCCGGGCGATTGCGATCCGATCCGCCGCAAAATGTATCGCTCGTTCACGCACAACCCCGGTCCGGACGAGCGCAAGGCGGGCGCAGCCGAACTCGATGCGAAGTTGCGCAGTTTCAATTACCGGGGCGAACCGCTCGTGGCGGCGCTCACCTTGTCGAGCGACAAACCGGTCGTGGATTATTTCAAACAGTTCCCCGGCCTCGACGCGTACCGCTACAACAATCCCGACTTCTGGAAGCTGCCCATTCCGGTCACGCGCGACATTCAAGTTCACCCGGACGACGTGGTGATTTATGACGCCGAAGGCTACGACAAGTTGCGGGCGTTTCTCCAGCAGCAGGGCATCCGGCACGTGCTGCTCACCGGCTACGCCACGGACATGTGTTACGCGCGGACGTGCGCCGGCTATGAGAACCTGTCGAAGGATTTCAACACGTTTCTGGTCGGCGACGCCACGCTGGCGACGTTCCCGGCGCACGAGACGCCCCGGTTCGCGACCAGCGCGCACATCGCCTTTGCCTCGCTCAACCAACTCGTCACCCAAATCTCCTGGATCAAGTATGAACCAAGAAAAAAATGATCAAACGCGGATAGGAG
>CAZNOE010000327.1:0-6706 GCA_964574525.1 uncultured Bifidobacteriaceae bacterium | reverse complement strand
CGGGAATTTTCACGCGCGAATGCGTGAACACGCCGTGCGTCATGTAGAGCCAGCCGTCCGGTCCCCACGTGAAGCCATTGAGCAACTCATGCCGGTCTTCCAAACCAAATCCGCTCAGCAAAACCGTGCGCGTGTCGGCCTTGTCGTCGTGGTTTGTGTCCTGTAGAAAAAGTAACTCCGGCGCCTGGCCGACGTACACGCCGCCGTTGCCAAGCAGAATTCCCGTGGCGAGATTCAGTCCGTCGGCGAACACGGTGATTTTGTCCGCGCGGCCGTCGTTGTCTGTGTCTTCCAGAATCTTGATTCGGTCGCGCGGTTTCTCTCCGGGCTTCGCCCCAAGGGGATATTCGTAAAGCTCGACGACCCACAGTCGCCCGCGCTCATCCCATGTCATCGCCACGGGGTTCACCACGTCCGGCTCCGCGGCGAACAGGCGGACCTCGAAGCCGTCAGGCACGACAAACTTTTTCTGCGCTTCGGCCGGTAAGAGCGCGGGTGTGGGGGTGGGTGCGTAAACACCGGTCAGTTGTTTGCCCGCCGCGTCGGAGGAGATGATCCCAGCGAGGATCAGCAGGAAAAAAGCGATGCGCATTTTCATTGTGCAGTGGACGACATTGTGGAGGCGCGGGCTCTATTGCGGCGAGTTTTTTCCATCAAACATAACCCAACCCTCTCATCCAATCATTTGGACGGCCCGGCTTGCTGGAACAAAGCAGGAATTTACCACCAGAAGGTGGGGGCGCCGGAGTTTGGGTCCGTGCGCGGAAGCATGGGGTATTTGAATTTTCGCCATTCAACGTGACCATCCAGCATGGCGATATTCCCGCCCAAGGGGAAAGCCTTGTTGAGGTGTGAAGTCTTGTGGTTTGGCCAGCCGCCATTGATGTGCGTCCAATCGTAGGTAGTTTGGTACGCTGGGACCGGAGAACTCTGGCCGGGCTGGGAAATGGTCACATCCGCTATCAGCGGCCGGTCGGAAGGGCTGGGAGGCGGGAGGGTAACCGCGCCATACTGAATCGCCTGGGGCGTCAGCTTGTAGTTCCAGTTGGTGGACACGATACCGGGGGTGTTCGGAAACGTAAACGCGTATCCTGTCACGCGATAACCGCTCGGGGGGTTCCCGGAGGTGACGGTCCATTGCCACAGGGTGTCGTTGTTTTGCTCCGGGTTGGCGGGACAATACACGGTGCCACGAACGACGCCGTTGGCGACCATTAACTGCATCAGCGGGTATTCCGGGATGTCCCAAGCCCAATAGGCGGCGGCACCCGGTGTGTACGCGAACAATTTATCATTGTTGTCGCCGCCATAAATGAAGCACGCCAAACCCAGTTGCTTGACGTTGCTCATGCACTTTGTGCGGATGGCTTTCTCCTTTGCTCGCGACAACGCTGGCAACAGCATCGCCGCGAGAATGGCGATGATGGCGATGACCACCAACAGTTCGATCAAAGTAAATCCCGCACGAGGGGGTTTGTTGTGTTTCATAAATTTTCGTCTTTCAGCTTCCGTTCCCGCGCACGTTCAAAGAACGGGGGAACCGCCCCCCAACTTGGCGGTCCCCCGTTGCTTAACCCCAACCTATTGAATGATGGCGCGGAAGTATTTCTGCGTACCCGTTGGCGTGAACGTATAAGGCGACGTTGCGACGTTCGTGGTCCACGGGCCGGTTACCGTGGGGGCTTGCAGCAGCGTGCCGATCGGCCAGGTGACCCGCAATTGTCCACCACCGACCGGTTGCACCTGCAAATTGTTTGGTCCATAGGTCAACGTGGCGGCATTGATGGTGATGTTGGCGCCGGTCAGATTCCACCATCTCACGATCAAGTGCCGTCCGGGGGTCGGGCTTGAATACCGGAAGCTGTAACGGCGTCCGGTGGAACTCCCTCCGGTGAGTGACTCATCAATAAAGATGGGTGCGCTACCGTCGCTCATCGTCGCCTCCACGTGCATTGTGGATTGGAACACGGTACAATAGAGATTGAAGACCCTTTCATACGCTGTTGCCTCCGCCGTCAACTCAAACCCGTTGGGAGCATTATTAATATAAACCCCTTGGACGGTGTCTCCAGTTGCGTCGGGTGTGCCGTCCGCCCAAACGCAGTGAATGCCGTTGCCGCCATAGCCGAAAACTGGTCCCGTCCCAATGATGGAGTATTGGCTGATCTGACCGGCAAGAGGGAATTTTTGTTCATAGCCCGACACTCCCCCCAAACCCCACTGCGCCCAGTCTATGAGGCCTTCGGCGGTCAGGTCGGTGGTCTGAGCAGTGCCTACTGCGACGGGGGTGCTGCTGGCAACCAAGGTTGACGTGGCAGCCGTCACCGTCAGTGCGACCGGGGCGCTGGTAATGGATCCGTTTATGTCGGAGACCACCACCCGATAGTTAATATTGCCAATAACACCAGCGGTGGCGGGCAGATGGGCAGCATTGGAACTGGGAATGACAACATAGCCGCCGCCCGTGTCCACCTGCCATTGATACTGCAACGGAGGCAGGCCGTTGGCCCCCTGCGCGTCCAGATAGATCGAGCTACCGACCGAAACGGTACTGGCAGGACCGACGGTGGGAGTGCCGACGGCCAGCAGGGGCACCTTCTCCAGCGAAGCGGCCATCAGGGTGACGTTGCCACCGCTACTCAGATCCCAGTATCTGAAGATCAAGGTCGCTCCGGGTGAGCCGGCGGCAAACAAGAGGTTCCAGCGGCGGGCCTGGCCGTTGGGCATGGTTTCATCAATCACCTTGAGCGCGCTGTTATCGCTCAAATAGGCCTCCACATGCGTGTTGGCTTGAAACGAGCCGAGGTAAACATGCAACACCCGGTTCGTCGTGGCCGCCCCAACATTCAGTTGAAATCCGTTGCCGAAGTTGTTGTGATAGATTCCTCGATTATTGGTGAGCGCCAGGTTAGGAGTGCCATCCGACCAACTGAAAGAACTGGCACCGCCATAAGCATTAATTGACCCCGGCCCAAATGCGATGTAGTCGCCGATGATATTGACTGGAGTTCCACCGATGGCTTTTTGATCCAAGCCAAGCGCTCCATCTGCACCCCAATGCGACCAATCAATGCCGCCCTCCAAGGTCAGATTATTCGCACCTGGAATGATATCCTTGTTGAGAATCGTGAGGAGTCCCGTGGCAAGGCTTCGGGTCAGCGTCACCGGGGCGCTGGTAATTGAACCTTGAGAGCCGGTAATCACCACGTCACAGCTTTCACTGCCGACAGTGCTACCCGCAGTGAAAGAGAGTGACCTGCCGGTAGCGCCGGGCACGTTCGTCAGGCCGCTCCCGGTGTTCCGTCGCCACTGGTAAGTGAACGGCGGTGCACCTTGAGGATCGAAGGGCGCGAGGGAAACAACCACGGGCTGGTTCACCAGCACGGCGGTGCGGTCAACGGTTAAGGCAGACACGCTCAAGGCGGGAACGGGTCGCAGGGAGGCTGACAGGAGCGAGATGCTTCCGCCATTGGCCGCGCGGGTGGTTTCCGTGAGCCGCACCTTGAGGGTCTGGCCGGCCGTGGCCGCACTAAACACGATGGAGTAACGCCGGGTGCCTGTGGTGATCGTGGGGTTATCCGTAAACAGTGGCGCGCTGTTGTCACTCAACGTTGCGGTAACATTCAAAAAGGCATTGTTGGCGCCGACATAGATATGAACAAGCCGATTGGTGGTGGCGGCCGGAATGTTCAGCTCGAACCCATTGTCCACGGGCAGGCCGACCCCGGACGTCGTCGCCGAGACGGGGTTATTGGGGGTGGTCGCATCCGTCCAACTGAAACTGACGCTGGAAGAAAATGGAACGGGTGCACCCGCTCCGATCTGTGTGAAATTGCCGAGAGTGCCGTTCTTGTAATCATAGTCCGTGGGGTTAACCAGTCCCCAATGTCCCCAATCAATGCCCCCTTCGGCTGTCAGATTAACATCCAAAGGCGTAAAGGTCGGAGGGCCGGCGGGCGGAAGATCAGCGCCGGATGCAGAGAGCGTTCCAGTGGGTGTCGTCACCGTGACCGTCGCCGGGGCGCTGGTCACCGGGCCGCCAGCGAGGACGGTGCTGCTGACTACAACGCGATAGTTATAGGTGCCCGCGCTGCCGGCCGTCGCATAAAGGGAAGCGTTAGTGCCGCCGGCAACATCAACGTAGCCGCTGCCATTATCCACCTGCCATTGGTAGGAAAACTGTGACTGGCCATTGGTGTTGACGCCCTTTGGGTTGGCCTGCACATAGAAGGTGCTGCCGGTTTTAAGCGAGCTGCCGCCGCTGAGTCGGGGCTGCGGAACGCTAAACGGGAGAGGTTCCGCCGAGGACAGGCTCGCGGCCAGCAACGTGACATTCCCAGAGCTGGGACTGCCGCCATAATAGTTCACCGTCAGGGTCTGACCGGCCGAATTGGCGGCAAACGCAACAGTGAAACGATTCCATCGGTCACTTATTGAAACAGTATTCGAGATCGAAGCCGCACTGCCATCGCTCAAGGATAACTCCAGTTGCGCGGGAGATTGAAAGGAGCCAACGTAAAGATGCAGATAGGTGGTCGTCGTCGAGGCCGGAATGGTCAACGTAAATCCGTTGCCGGTTCCGTTAATATAGTTTCCGCCGCTGTTTCCGGCTATCACCTGGTCAACCGTGCCGTCCAACCAACTGAAACGCTGATTGTCACCAGTATAACTCTGCATTGTTCCCCCGCCGTACTGGGTCCAGGTGGGGATTAGCGAGGTCACGCCGGCCTTATGATCATAGTCGGTGATGTTGAAAGTTCTCCAATGCGCCCAGTCCAAGTCGCCCTCGGCGCTCAAATTAAATTGGGTTGCGACGGGGGACTTCACGACGGATACGATGGTCAAAGTTCCGGCCGTGGCGCGGCTGGCCATGAGGCAGGCGAGTAATGCGAGCATGGCGATCCAGCGCCAATTGCCGGGCGAACTTAGTCCGCAATGTTTCTGTTTGGTCTGTCGGGTTTTCATATCTGTCTTGCTAGTTGTGGATGTTGGTTTGAACCGTGGTGGTGTAATGATGAGGAAAGGTTAACCGACTTCCCCAAGCGCGGTAGTCGGCAAAACTGCCGATAGCCTCAAGGGCCCGTGTGGAAGTGATCGTTGGGGGACTGACCGTCGCGAGAGAACCTCACGGATTCCGCACGGCAGCGGCTGCAGAATCGTTGCTTGAACTGAAAATCACGAAGTGCTTTCGATGACTCAGGTTCCAAGTTGCGGAACCAAATTGAACGAACCAGCTTTCCCCCGGGTCCACAGCGGGATTCTCAACCGTTCACTCCTTCTGATAGACCCGCACATAATCAACGATCATGGCCTGCGGGAAGACCGTGTTTGCGTCGGGGTTTCCCGGCCAGTTGCCGCCGACCGCGAGATTGAGGATGAGGTGGAAGCGCTGGTCAAACGGCGACGGAAAGAAATTCGTGCCCGAAGTCCAATGAGTCTGGGTTTGGTAGAGCTGGTCGTCCAGATACCATCTCATCACGCCCGGCTTCCAATCCAACTTGAAGACATGAAACTCATCGGCAAACGTCGAAGCGGCAAGCGTGCAATTCGTTCCTCGGAAAGCGTGCTGTTGCTCCCGGTCGCTGTAATGCAGCGTGCCGTAAACCCGATTCGGTTCGTGCCCGAGGAGTTCCATGATGTCAATCTCGCCGCTGTGGGGCCACCGGCCGTAAACATTATCCGTGGGCAGCATCCAAATGGCGGGCCAGAGTCCCTGTCCCTTTGGAAGCTTGACCCGGATTTCAAACCGCCCGTACTTCCAATCGCCCCTCGCTTTCGTGCGAATGCGCGACGACGTGAACTCGCGCGTGCCTTCGGGGCCGGCGTAAGGACCTTTGCGGGCTTCAATGAAAAGGAAACCATCGCGCACGCTCACGTTGTTGGTGACGTAGTACTGCAACTCGGCATTGCCTCCGCCTTTTGCGTCCGCCTCAAATTCCCATCGGGCCGGGTCAACGCTATCGCCATCGAACTCATCGTGCCACACCAGCCGCCAGCCATGCGGAGAGGATGTTGCACACCCCGTCGCCAACACGAGCAGCGCGGCGAGACAAAAGCCGCGGCAAGCTCTGTCAAATCCAGAAATTGTTGAGAACAACGACGAACGCATCAGTTCTCCCGGCGGGTCGCGTGGTCCTGCATCCACGCAACGTCCGGGTTGCCCGGGTCGGGAGTGGGATAGGGCCTGACTTGACCGGCCAGCGGCGGCTGTAGCACAAACCGGCTCTTCCACTTGTGAAGTTCTGAATGACCATCGGCGAAAGACAGTCCTCCGGAGCCGCCGTGGTAGCTGGCCGGGCTGTCCACCAGTTGCACCGGCGAGTTTGGGTAGCCATCCATGTCCACTACGAAAAAACCTTCGTTGATGCTGTCTTCGCGTTCATCGAGAAATACGAAAGTGCCTGAAGCGCCAGGTTTGATGAAGTCGGTTGTTTTGCGATAAACACGCCACGGGCCGGTGGCGTCTGACCACACCATCGCAGCGGGTCTGCCGGCCGAATCGCCGCGCCCTCCCACCCAGTTGAGCATGGACATGGTCCGCAAGCGCGGGAGGCTGGCAGTCCGGCCACTGGCGGACATGCTGCGATCCGCAGGGCACTTGTAGATGTTGATGCTTTTTCCGCAGTAAGGCCAGAGGAGGCTGGCTTTGATACAGGGCAAACGCATCTAAATCTGGACGCCGAGCAGGCGGAGCAAATAAGCGTGA
>CAZNOE010000326.1:0-6708 GCA_964574525.1 uncultured Bifidobacteriaceae bacterium | reverse complement strand
GCCGGCGGCGCAGATTACACAACGATGGTTTTCAATCAGCGCCGCGGCGACACGACCTGGGCGAATCAGATCGCCAGCCTCGCGATCTTCGACAGCCCGCTGCTGACGATTGCCGCCAATCCGCACAGCATTCTGACCAACGCCGCCGTAGACGTGATCAAATCCATTCCAGCCGTGTGGGATGAAACCATTGTGCTGCCGGACTCGGAGATCGGTGAACTGGCCGCGTATGCCCGACGCACGGGGGACACCTGGTTTCTCGCTGTGATGTGCGGACCGCAATCCAAAGCAATCAAAGTGCCGCTGTCGTTCCTCGGCGATGGCCAATACAAAGCCTCCTTCGTTCGCGACGGCGAGAGCGATGCCTCGGTGACTGTTGAAAAAACCACCGGTCAGCGGAGCGATTCGCTCACGATCAATTTGCGCGCCGGCGGCGGGTTTGTAGGACGATTTTCCCGGTACTAGGTTGAAATCATTGTACTCGCCGTCAATTCAACCGCTCCGCAATCTCGTAGCGGAACATCCGCTTCTTCATCCAGCGCACGGCGAGCAGATCGTAGAACGACGCGAAGAGCCGATTCCAGACGCCGTAGTGCGTTTGTCCACTGACGCGCGGATTGTGTCGCACGGGGATTTCCGTCACGCTGAAGCCTTCAATCTTGATCAGCGTCGGCAGGAAACGGTGCATGCCTTTGAAGAATTTCAGATTGTCAATGCACTCGCGCTTGAAGGCGCGGAAGCAACAGCCCGCGTCGCTGATGGCCTCGCCGGAAACTTTGTTCCGCACCCAGTTGGCGATGCGCGAGGAAGCGATGCGAATGATGTTATCGCCCTGGCTGCGCGCGGCGACACGCGACCCGCAGACGCAATCAGATTGCTTGAGCGCCTCCAGGAATGTCGGCACGTCGCGCGGATCGTTCTGCAAGTCGGCGTCCAGTGTGACGACGATGTTGCCCCGCGCCGCCTTCATGCCGGCCCACAGCGCGGCGGACTGCCCACAGTTGCGCGCGAACCGCAACGCTCGCACGCGTGGATCGGCTGAGGCCAATTCCTTGAGTGCGGCCCATGAATTGTCCGTGCTGTGATCGTCGGTGATGATGATCTCGTATGACAGCTTCAACGGCTCGACGGCCTCGCGAATCCCGGCGACCAGCGGACGCAAGTTCGCCTCCTCGTTGTGGCAAGGAATGACGAAACTGAGTTGCGGTTCATCGCGGGTCATGGCATCGGACGGCACCGTGCGAGCCTAAGCAAGCAGTTTGCTCTCCACCAGCCGGAAGATTTTATTGGCGAGACATGCCTTACGGTCCTGAAAAACCCGCCAGGTGAATCTTGGAACAGTTTGTATGTAAAGTGGAAACAAACGAGACCAGCTGCTGCTACCAGGGCTTGACGTCACTGTCACCTATAGATTACACTGGGCCGGTGATCGAGAGGGAAATCAAGAAGCTGGAGCTTCAGAACGGACTCGTCCCGTTTGACGAGTGGTTTGATTCCCTCCGCGATCGGAAATGGCAGGCAGCGGTGGATTCCCGTCTGGCCCGCGTGCGCGCCGGGAATTTCGGCGACGCCAAGTCCGTGGGCGGCGGAGTGTTTGAGTTGCGGATTGATCTGGGCCCCGGCCTACGCGTCTATTACGGACTGCATGGCCGGCAAGTCGTCGTTCTCTTGGCCGGCGGTGACAAACGCGGCCAAGCACGCGACATCCGCCGCGCGCAACAGTTATGGCAACAATTCACGAAACATGCGTCTGAAAAACTACCGGGATGACCTGCTCAAAAGGCTGCGTGATCCCAAATACGCCGCTGAATACCTTGCGCAGGTGTTGGCCGAACAGGACAGCGAAGCCTTTCTCATCGCGCTCAAAGACGTCGTGGAAGCCACCGGCGGCGTGGGCGAACTGGCCGGGCGCGTTGGCCTCAAGCGACCGAGCCTCTACAAGATTCTGTCCAAGAATGGCAATCCCACGCTGGCGACGTTGCAGGAAATCTTGAAACCATTGGGCCTGCGCGTGTCTGTCGCTTTGGACGCAGCCGCCTGAGCGATCTGCCCGTAGCGTCGGGCGTCCGCGCCTGACGGAGAGGGCGGGCGTCTCGCCGCCCGGAACCAGGGGACCAACTTCGTGCGGCCCACGCCACCTCCAACGTCTCACTCGCCACGCGCGTCCTTTCCGCCGGGCGGGACGCGCCAGCTCTACGGCAGGCGAGGACGCCTACCGCTACCGCGCCAGCACGGCGTCTCCCACAGTTTTTGAAAGGGGCGCTTCATTCTGCCTTCGGCCTTTGAAACCAGCGGGAGCACCGGCGGTGGTTTGAAGGCGGATCAGGCGGCATCTTTTGGCGGGCGGTGCAGGAGCAGGGAGAGCAGGAGGAGGACCCCAGCGGCGATGTCCAGCGAGCGCCAGTTGGGGCGCGGAAAATGAAACGGCAGAACCGGGTTGAAAATCAGGCCGATGACAAAGTATGCCGGGGCGAAGGACGGCCATAGGCGAAAACGACAAAGCCAAAGTGCCCAGCAGCATGTGAGGAAAACCATCCACCGCGTAAAGGTGTAGAAGTTGTAAGGAAGCTGTGCCGTAGCGCAAAAGGCCAGTGCGGCGGCGAGACAGCGGGCGAGAAAAAAGGCGTTGCAAGCGCGCGGTGACATGTGAGGGAATGGCGTTCAGGGCCACGGCTTGATCTCGACCACGTCGTCGGCGGTGCTTGAAGTCTTGTTATACGGATTGCGGAAAACAAGCCGTCGAAAGTTCAGCATGGCGAATTCAAAGAAGGCTCGCTCCTGCGACGCTACCGATCTGTCGCCACTACGGACAACTTCCATGCCTCTAATCCAGCGTTCGCGCTCGTAATCGTCAGGCAAATCCATCAACGGGCCGATGTTGACAATGATCAGGTCGCGCCCCTCTCTGGTGACGAGGGACTGAAAATTTTTCACTCGGTCCGGTGGAATTTTCCCTGCCCAAAACAGCCTGTCGAAAAGCTCCGTTTGGTACAGCCTGACATAGTCCTTAGTGATGGCGGGGTTATTCTGGAATGAAATAATGCTGTCGGCGTTGTAAGGCTTATCCGCTTCGATACAGAGGAAATTACGATACCACTCTTTATACGTGCTGGTGTAACTGATTATCCACGGAGTGTGGAAGAGTACGAAATATGCGACGAGGACAAGGGCCAGCCAAATAACAATCCGCTTGACGATCTTGATCTTGGGAGTGTCCGTCATTTCGTGATTATGGAATGCACGAAGTTCTGATTTGGTTGTTTTCGCAAAGTTTCTATGAGTGTGATTTGATGCCTCATTTTTCTGGAACCCAGTTCAGTGAAAAGCTCACGTCAAAATCCTCACATTTCAGATCGGGAATATCGTCAGCAAGATTGCCAACGTTCGAGTGGGTATCGAGGCTCAGTATCGAGCCGTCCGTGAAGTGGATTATTAACACCTCGGTCCTGTGGGCGTCCTGAACTTGCTCTCTCGTGCCGAACTCCACGTGCTCCACTGTCTTACCGCGCATCCGCACGGCTTCGCAAATCGAGTAATTCGGTTGTGCCGGCTGGGAAATCTTCGGCAGGTGCTGTCTGGCATCGCTCCGTTGAATTGCTTTTTCTCCGTTCATACCCAACTCCTTTTCCAGCGTCGTTAGAAGTTCTCTCAAGCCTACCACACAAAGTTCCAGGTCTTTTTCGAATTGTTCGGATGCGGACATCTTCACGGCAGGTTGACGCACCTTGTGCGCAGAGTGACCTCGCTGGTTGCTCACGAGTTCATAAGCGGTGGCGAACTTCGACGGGGCGTCGATGTTCGGAAAAACCTTCTTCAAATCCATCACTGTCCATTTCTGCCGAGCCTTGATTGGCTTGCCGAGGTGTCTCGCAATGTCCTCAATACACTCGCGGTCAAGGCCGTCAATCAGGTAGCGGTAAAGTTCCTTGTGGGCATCTTGATACTGATGCGAATTCTCTGCCGTCGGAAAGGGCAACGACGCGTCCAGGTCATGAGTGAACAGGGGCCTGCCAATCGCTTCACTGGTCAAGCCGTTGATCGTATGAATCAGCTTTGACAAGCGACCGCGGACGCCCGGTCCCTTATTCCAAACGCCAGCCAGATTGGGCCGCGCCCATTGTTGAAATCGCTCGTCTGGCTTCTCGCTCCATTGTGGATTTGAAAGATGAAATCCCGACCAGCGCTGAACATGACCCTTGGATTTCTCAGTCAAGTCCGGCAGCAAGGCCACGATGGCCGCGTCGCCACTTTTCAACGTGCGGTAGCCGAACGAGACATCTATGAATTCTTGTGCCCGGTCCTCCGGCTCCAGTCGCTCGTAGTACTCGCTCGTCAACGTAACTCGTCCGTGAAAAGAGTCGCCCTCAATCCGGTACTTGTTCGGTTCGGCGCGGTACGCAGCTACAACTCCAGCGCCAAAGTAACCGAGCAGCCACTTGTATGGCTCCGCGTCTGGATCAACCTGCTTGCTCATCGTCCTGCTCCTTTTATTGATCTACATTCGTTTCTTTCCGAGCGCGTTGCATCAATCGCTGCCAAGCCCTCACCGTACAAGCTCTTTCGTCCGTGACACCTGATAATTCTGCAACCGTTCACACTCGGTTTCAGTTCTTCCCAAAACGCAACTCCCTCCAATGAAAATTCGTCCATCGCCCACGCCAGATTGCCGGCCCGATTACGAAAAACGCGGATGCGCCACAAGCCGCTTCCGCTCATGCCAGCATGTGTCCTCAAAGCCTTGGGTATCGTTGTGTCAGTAAGGAGGTCAACGTAGTCAAAATGTGAACCCATGTGTACAGCGTGTGCCGGACAAATCGAAGCGCGCATTTCAATGTTTGGAATCCCACCGATCTGCTCAATTCGTTCATCGGGTGCGCCCATCATTACCCATGCGATTCCAATTCCCTGTAACGGAGTTGATGTTTCACTCCTGTTTCCAAGGCTCCAAAAGCTTTTGTAAACGTTGATGTTTTCAGCGGCAGAATCTGACAATTCGAGAAATGCAATGTCAGGCCCCCACTCATTCCAATTACCATTCTCGCTCTTCCCAATGATAATGGGTTTGAGGTCCTGCCTGTGAATTTTCACCGTGGGGGAAGGCGTCCGGCAAACGCCGAGGCCGATGTGCTCAAAGGGCTTCAACTCGTCCCACACATGAGCCGCAGTAAAAATAAAGTGCCGGCCTTTGTACTGAACGAGCGTGCAAGAACCTTGAAACATATCCCTTTCGTGATCGATCACAGTAATTGGTGCCGCGAATTTTTTCAGGGCTTCGAGGACTTCGTCCAGAATCGTTTGGGGAATGTCTCGAAATTTAATGGTTTCGTGAAACGGACTCCGGTGCGGCTGATTTGCTCCATCTTTCATTTCGACAGGCATAAATATGGAAGAATTGAACCGGTGATTCAATAACGCTGAACATCTGTAGTTTGTCCCGCAAGTGCCATGAATGAGAAGAACGATTTTGCGTTGGTGCCGAAACCGTCAAGTGCGGTTGAGAAGTCTGCGCCCGGTACGAAGCGCAGACTGTCCGGCACGGTTGAGGACACGCTTGAACTCGTAAAAAAAGGACGCCGAAAAGCACTTCCCAGTTGAAGTGCGGGGGAGAGTCATCGTAATTTAGACCTATGGGCAATCTCATCATTTCCATGTGTCTCGGGTCGAGTCCTTCGAGCGGCAACCGAGTCGATGACTGTCAAAGTGCGTATATCAAAACTCCGGATGAGCTTCCGGCGGTTAATCTCAAATGGAAGAGCACATCTATTTTCTCTGCATGGTCTTCGCCGAAGAGCAGAATGTTCTGCTTTGCAAGAGAAGCTTTAATGGTAGGTGAATTATCGGATGAGGAGGCGAGGAGCGCAGCACGTGTCGCGGGGATGGCTGGTGCAGTGGAAGGAATAGGACCATACGGACGAACTCCTCTTTTGCTGGCGGGGTTAGCAGCGGCGACAGGTGTCGCTGCTGCTAAAACGAAAAATATTAAAGCAATTGAAGTGCTTTATAAGAATGAAGAAGAATTGATTGGTCTTTTCATTGTCGTAAGTGATCCAGAAACAATAGGCGAAATTCTTGCTTCTGTGCCGCCTAATATCATTGCTGCTTCAAAAGAGGCCGTGCTGGAAGAATGGCGCCAGCTTCACAAGACCAACGGGGGACGATGGTGCCAATAGGTAGCGACGCGATTTCACGGCAGCGTGCTCTGCGGGCGGGATTAGCGATACCCAAGTGCCCGCGCTATTGCTGATGTTTTTGTCGTCTCAACGGCGACTTGACGGGCTAAACTTCAGCAAGAAACACCCCCGAGCGAGAAGAGCGCTCAGTTACAAGTATCGCGATCTCGACGCGTCGCCGGCTGCATGAGACGTTGCAACTGGAAATCATCGCCGTGCTCGAATCGCTGAATCGCCTGCGGGAAAGCCCCGATTACGAGCTTTGCCAGTTGAGCGAGCGGAAACCCGGCGTGCTGGATGAACTGGCGGCGGAAAGAAAGAAGCTGCTGGAAAAGGAAAGCGCGGAGTTGCAACAACAGGCGGACAAGCTGGCGGAGGAGATCAGGGAGTTGTCCGGGGAAACTCCGTCGCGGATTCAATGAGAGCCAAGTTCCAGTGGCAATTCAGTTCACCAGCCGATACCAATTGTCCCGCTGGCGCGGTTCGTAGCCGAGGTCTTTGATGAGCCGGTGCATGTCGGCCACCGTTATACGGAAGG
>CAZNOE010000325.1:0-6715 GCA_964574525.1 uncultured Bifidobacteriaceae bacterium | reverse complement strand
GCTCGACGTGGAACATCAGTTCCGGTTCGGGCGGCGTCAATATCAGCACACCGGGATAACGCAGGCGGAAGAACTTGAGCGTTTGCAGCGCCGCGCGCGATTCGCGGTATTCGAAATTCGGGCCGGCGCGGAAATACGGCCCGCTGACCGGCTTCCACGTGAAGCCCGCCGGCAGGTTCGCGGCGGACTCCAGCGTGAACCCGTCGTAGTTGGTGCTCCAATAAACCACGATCGCCGTCGGTTCGAGCCGGATGAACAAGCCGAGGTTCGCGTAGCTGACCGTGGGCAGCGTGCCGATGACCGAGCCGGCAAAATCAATCGCGTCGCCTGACGACGTCGGCAGCCGCAGCGGCGGGCCGTCGCAATCCGTCCCGTCCGCCGACAACGGCAGCACCCAAAGTCCGTTCGTGCCGAAGATCGTCCCGGCGGCCACCAGCGCCGCGCCGTCGGGCCGCCACACCGCGCCATTCGGAAAGCGGTTCAAGCCTGTCAGCGCGGTGATTTGATAAATGTTGGTTTGCGCGCCGAGTTTGACCACCCACAGATTGCGCCCGGCATCCAGCGTGGTGTTGAGGTTCGGATTATCCGCGACGACGATTCGCCCGCCATCCGGCGACCACGCGGGCCAGCGCGGACTCGGAATGTTCAGCCGGAGATTTTGCCGCGACGTCAGGTTGGACGGCGCGACGTAAAGACCGATGCTAACGGAATCAATGACTTGAAACGCAACGCGCCCGTCCACCAGGTTCACGCTCGGCGCGCCCTGCTTGGGGTCGCGGCTCAACGGAAACGCCACCGGCGGTTCATTCAAACCAATCCGCCAGAACACGCCGTCTGTGGCGAAAATGAGGTTTGTGTTGCCGATCTGCCAGTCGCAACCGACGTAGCGGTTGCCGCTGGTGTGCCAGCGGCTTTCCTGTCCGGCGGGCACGTCGCGCAGCCACAGGCTGAATTGATTCGTCAGCGGATCGTGCTCGCGCCAGAACGCCATCCAGCGTCCATCGCGCGACACGCGCGGCTCGCGGCCAGTGGTGAGGAAGGTTTCACCGCTGCCATCCAGATTAATCGCCCAGATCGTCGGGACGGTATTGCTTCCGCGCCGACCATAAAACGCGGTCCCGCTGGCGGAGATTTGTGGGACGTTCGGATTCACGACCGGCGGTGGGTTGGTGTCGCTGCCCGGCAATTTGACCGGCGGTTCGCTCGCGCTGTCGGCCCGGCCCATCGTGTAGCTCGCGAATTGCAACCGTCCACGCGTGCTGCCGGGGATGTTTCCGTAATATTGAATCGTCGCATCGTTCGTCAGCGCGAAAGGTGCTGAATACAATTTCCAACTGTCCGCCATCCCAACGCGAAAGAAAACCTGGTGCCCGGCGTTCTGCTTGATGAACGAAATTTGAATCGGTCCGCCGTAAGCGCCCGCTGGCGGAACAATGGTAATGACGACCGGCTCGGCGGGACGTGCCGGTGCGTACGTGAAGAAGGAAATGTCGTCACGATACTGGTCGGGCAGGGCGTAAACCGTCCCAGCCGGCGGCACGCCGAGACTATTCGTGGCCGGACTGCCCAAGCCCGACGCCGCGCCGGAATCATTTTCCGCGCGGACGGAGAGTGAACCCGGCAAGCCCGACACACCACTGCTCCAGTCCGGCACGTTGAGCGAGGCAATAAGCGTGGCGGCGGTGTTGGTGAACGGCTCGGATTGAAACAACCACACTGTCGCCCGCGTGTTGCGCGTCGTGACCGCGGGCAGATTGTTGGAACTGATCTGCGTGTAGTTCGTGCCGTCAAACGTCATCACCTGCGCGCCCACAGACGAAACCGAGCCGGTTGGGGCGTTCAACAGAACAAATTTGCCGTCGTTTAGCGCGGCGACGCCGGTGATATGTGCGCCCGCACCCACCGCATATTTCGCCGCGAGACTGGGCGAACCCCCGGGCAGGCGTGCGCCTTGGATGCCGTCGCCGAACTGGATCATCGCGCTGCTGTCGTTGCTCGCGCCAACGACGTAAATGTGCTCGACCGCTTGAGTAAAGTTCAGAGCCGTTGCCGCGCTGAAATCAAAACCCGCGCCGTTCGTCAGGAGGGAGCGGATGCTCACGTTCGTTCCACCGGGAACGTAAAACCAGAAGCGCGGCAAGGCTTCGTCGTTGAACCGGCCGAACGTGTAGTCACTGCCCGCCGGCAGGTTGCTCAACGCGCCGATGACGCTCGCGGAGTTGGTGAACTGCCAGAGGTGCAGAGCGTCGTTCGTCGCGCCGCGCACGAGGCCCATGGCGAACGTCGGACCATTGGTCGCCGGCTGCAACTCGTTGCCGCGTTCGAACAAACCGGTTTCATCGTAGGGTCCGAAGGTTGAGGCGACGATTGGGGGCGGAGTAAATCCGGTCAATTCCAATCGCTCGGCGAGCGGGCTGTTGTAGGCGCTCGCGGTGACCAGCATGTCGCGCGTGGTGAGCGGCGGGACCTTCGCCCGGGCCAGGCCAACCAACGTGTGCGGTCCGATGCCGACGGACGTCACGACAAACGGAGTGCTGGCCGAATTTGTGTTGGCAAGATCAAGCAGCGGCACACGATTGTAATCCGCCGAAGTGACCGCCAGACTATCGCGACTCGATTGCAAAAAATGTCCGATGCCGCAGCCGGTCACATTTTCCACACCGGTGACCAGCGGTGAGGACCAGGTAAGGCCACCGGTTCCGTCCTGATAGCCGACGCGAGCGTTGCCGGTGGGTTTGTCGAGCACGAGCACGTCGGGGATGCCGTCGCCGTTGAAATCGCCGGATGTGAGAAACTCGGCGGGTGTTTCATAGACGAAAGCGGCGCGGGCTGAATTCGGGCAAAGGAGCATGCAGGCCGCGAACGCAGAGGAGAAAAAGAGAAAAGGAGAAAAGGAGACGACGGCAGTTCCCCTCTGCTCCTTTACTCCCTTTCCCCATTCCTCGACGCCGGGGTGCAAGCTTCGAATCTCAAAAGACGAGTTCATGGGACATCCACCTCTCCGCACGGAATGATCGTGTCCGGCTCGCGTTTGTTGTCGAAGCGCACCAGGGAATACCGGTAACTCGCGCCGGAAATCACCGGCTGCGTATCCAGCAAGACGATGCTGAAACCGTAGGTCGTGACTTCGGGTCCGATGAATGCGTAATAGATCGCGCGGATCAGTGGATCGCGGATGCGCGACACGGTGCACGGACCGTCAAATGTCCCGCTCAGGCACGGATTGAACCAGGGGATGGTTTCGATCAGCGGCGAACATTGCACCATGTCACCCGAGACGCGCGGGAAGAGCGCGTTGGTGACCTGCATCCGATAGAGCACCGCCGGGAGCAGTGGCCGACCGTCGGCGGTCTTGATCAGATATCGCGTTGGCGGCTGGCCGGGGAGGTAATCGTTGTTGGTCAGCCCTGAGGCGTAAGCGAAAAACGGCGCCGGCCCGACGCCAATCACCACGCCGACGGGATAGCGCGGATAAAGATTCGTCGTGTTGATGACGGTGGCTAAATCAATGTTTTCCGAGACGCGGGGCAATCGGCGCGCCGGCCACGGAACGGTCGCGAGTTCGATCGGCGGTCGCCACGTGAATTCCCACGCGGGCGAACCCGGTCCGACCGTGCCTTGTTCGTCCACCGCCGCGACGGAAATGAGATACGACGTGTTCGCGCGCACGCTGGCGGTGAGCGTGAACTGCGGGCCGGGGCCGAAGTTCGCTCCGATCGGCGAGGTCAAATGTGCTTCGTCAATTTTCAGCAGGCCGTTCGCGGTGACCGCGGCGACGTCCGTGGCGAAGTCTTGAACCAAGGTCGAGCTTTGGGATCCCTTCGTCGTCAGTCCCGCGTAAAGCGCGGTGGTGTCGAACAAAAGATCGCGTGAAAGTTTCGGTGCGGCAAACCCGCTGGGCTGCGTGCCACCCTGCGAATCAGCGAGGTGAAGTTTGAATTGGAACCGATAGACGCCCGACGTCGGGCAGAACCACGTGAGCGCGACTTGCGGTTGGTTCGCGTTGCCGGCGGCGGCGGGTTCGCTCAACGTCGGCACGGGGAACTTGCGGGGGGCGGTTTGCCGGCAACCGATGAACGCGAGCGGGCTGCCGTTGCCGTGTTCGTCGAGCAACTGCACAAAGAAACAAATCCGCGCGGCAACCGACGGCATCGCTTCGTCGCGCGTTTCGAGCACCTTGTTCGGCTGCGCCGGATCGTAAGCGGCCGCGCCTTGCGCGAGCAGCGTCAGCGGGCCGGCATCCACGCGCCGGTAAACGCGATACTCGCGCGTGCGCGGCTTCAGTTTGAACCGCACGCGGATTGGCGCCGTCGGGCCATCGTCCGCCGCACCGACGACGTGCCGGTCGCAGTCGGTCGCGGTCAAATTCACCTGGCAGGCGCGGAATGGCGGCACCGGCCCGATGAGGCACGCGGGATACGAGACCCAGAAGACGCTGTTGGAATCCGAGGTCAACAATGCCACGTCCGTCCAGGTCACGCCGTTCGTCTGCGCCTGCACGAGCGCGGTTGTGAGCGGCGGCAATGGAAATTGCACCGCGACCATCCCGCTGGCATCCGGCGTCGCGCTCGTGGCCGAAACGCAGTTCGACAAACCCACCAGCGGATCGCTTGAACTCAGCGCCGTCGCCAGCAACTGGCCCGCGAGGAATTCGATCTGTAGTTCCGAGTTGTTCGGATAACCATTGGTGCGCGTGTAGATCGCCGCGACGGATTGGTTGCCGTACGCGTTGCCGACTTTGCACGTGACGTAGAGATTCAGCGCGGGCAGCAACGGCTGGGCGTGTTGGATTTCGATGCGATCGCCGTCGGGCGGAAAATAAATGCGGCCGGAATACGGCGCGTCGTTGCCGATGAAAAATTCCACCCAAGCCACGCCCGGATCGCGTCGCACGCAAATGATGCGCGAACGCGGGCCTTCGGTGTTCGTGCCGGCGAGCGTGTTGGTATAGACCGAGGTGAGTTTGACCATCAGTGCACCGCAACTGCCCAGCACTTCGCCGCTCGTCGCGTCCGGCGCATCGCGCTGGCGGAGAACTCCCCACGCCGGACCCGCGTGTGGAGAAAGCAACGGATCACACGCCGCCTCGCTCACCGCGCGCACGGTGAACCAGACGTTTGTGATGTTGGCGTTCGTCATCGCGCCCGCTCCCGTATCAATGAACGAATTGAAATTCGTGCCGGGAATGTTCGTGACCACGCCGACGCGGAAGTTCATGGGCGTCGCGTCGTTGGTCAGGGCCATCGTCGGATTCGGCCAGCGATAAATCCAATAGTGCGTGACGAGATCGGCGGCGTTCGTGTTTTGCACCCAGTTGACTTGCAGGCGCGGCTGGTTGGTCGAGCCCGGCAGGACGGTGTTGACGACCCTCACGTCGGTCGGTTGCTTGGGCGGCAGGCGGCGGCAGGCGCGCGCCAATCCACCCGGCGACACCAACCCGTCGCGACCGAGCAAATCCCGGGCGGTCGCGAAATAATAAAACTGTTCCCCGTCATTGAATGGCGGCGAGCCGGACCCGCGTCCGCTGTCGGCGAAGAAAAACGTGATGCGATCCGCGGGGTCATCCGCCGCGCCGGCGCCGCTGCCGGTGTGGTAGTCCATCGTGGCGAAAACCGTGGCGCGATTGGCCTGGACAAAATTCACGTTGGCGTGCAGCACCGCCGGTGTGGGCGGATTGATGTGGAAATTCCCAGCCTCGGCCGCCGCTTTCGGAATCCGCCACAAGTTGAAACCGACATTCAAGACCGACAGCCTGCGCAATTCCGGTGGCGTGCCCCAGCGCAGGCGAATGAGCAGATGTTCGCTCATTTGATTGCTGACGACTTGAAACGGTTTGCCCGGCGCAGGCAACACCACGGGCGCGTTGGGAACCAGCGTGACCCGGCCCACCACGTTGCCCGCCGCGCCCGACCCGGGATCGAGTTCGCGAACTTCGTAAGTCGTGACGGTGCTCATCATTTCAGAGAACGCGCGTTCGGCGCATAGGTTCAACCCGGGATTGCCTTGCTCGAGGAGCGCCAGCATTTCGGCAATGGATTGATCCGTCGCCGCCAGTTGAAATGCGGTGAGGACTTTTTGCGGGAGCGTTTGATTCGTGATGCCGGGGACTTTGCGCAGCAACCCGATGACATTCGTCCCGACCATCGAAGCGAGCGCGTCGTTGAGCGAGGCGAGATTCTGGCCGAGGGCGACCGATTGATTCAGTTTCGTGTTGATGGCGGCGACGCCGGTTTCCTGAACCAGATTGCCGCGCAAGGTGAAGGTGCCCGCGTCGGCGGGATAACCGGGCTTGCCGTAAACTGCGAAGCGTTTCCCAGCGAGGGTCTGAGGATCGGACGAATCAAGCAGCACGTAAGACCAATCCTGGCTCAAGTTATCGCGGACGGTGGTGCCGACCGCGTAAACGAGGTTGGAGAGCGGGGTTTGGGCGCAAACGGAAAAGTTCCAAGCACCAAGCACCAAGCTCCAGAGAAGCACCAAATTCCAAGCACCAAGGCCGCACCCGGATTCCTTGGAGCTTGAAGCTTGGAATTTCTCTGGAGCTTGGATGTTGGAATTTGGAGCTTTCATCTTCGCGTCAGTAATCAATCGAGTAATCCACGCCCTCATCCGTCACGGTGCCGCTCACCGAGAGCGTCGCGCAGGCTTTCAGGCAGAAGGGGCACGCGCCGATTTTCCCGCAGAGCCGCGCCTTGCCGGCCATGGACAATTTGCC
>CAZNOE010000324.1:1350-6749 GCA_964574525.1 uncultured Bifidobacteriaceae bacterium | reverse complement strand
TTCATCCCGCTGGAAAAGCTGCGACGGTCGTGTCCGTGCGCGGGCTGCAAAGGGGAGGTGGACATCATGGGCAACCTGCACATCGGCCCGGAAGTGGCACTGCCGCCGACGGCATTTGATCTGGTGCGATTCACCATCGTCGGTACCTACGCGATCCAACCCGTCTGGGGGGACGGACACACCAGCGGACTTTTTTCGTTCGATTACCTCCGCAAGGTGGCGGAGGCGGAGTAGAGACGGCCTGGCTACTGAGTGACGGTGCATGGTGCAGGGGAGGCGTTCAGCGCGCAAGCCCGACCGGTTGGCGCCGAATAAACCGAGGCCCGTAACAAAAAAAGCCACCGGCCTGAGGCCGGTGGCTGTAGCTTGTCCGGTAATGTTATTTGGCCGGGTCGTGTTCGGTGGACGACTCGCTCTCGGAGGGATTGCTCCAATCCTTGGGCTTGGCGCTGTTCCAAATGGTGGGCTTCTCGTCGGCGGGCATTTCGGGTTTTGATTGCAGGAATGTCGATACGTTCGGCTGGTAGTCCGTATCGCGCACAATGGTCGGGGTGATGAAGATGATAAGGTTCTTCTTGAACTGGGTCTTGTCTTCGTGCCGGAACGCCCAACCCAGAATCGGGATGTCGCCCAGGATCGGCACTTTCGAATATCCCTTGCTCCGGTCGTCACTAATAAGCCCGCCGAGCACCAACGTATTCCCGCTGGGAATCATTACCTCGGTCTTAATGGTGCGAATGTCATAAACGTCAGCCTCATTGACAGTGCCGGCGACGACTTTTTTAGCGGTTTCACCCTTGCTGGAAACGGTAGGTTCGACTTTGAGATTGATAAAATCGTTCGCGGAGATGCGCGGAGTGACTTTGAGGGTGGTTCCCAGATTGGTATAGGTCACTTCCGATCCGCCGGGCGAGCCTTGGGTGCCCGCGGTGTTCTTGAAAATTGGATGCACTCGCGCTACGGTCAGCACCGCTTCCTGGTTGTCGAGCGTCACCGCGCGGGGTTCAGACAGAACCTGGGTGTCCGCATCCTTGTTGATGAAGGACAGCGTGGCACTGACTCCGTCCGCATTCAGAAATGCGGTGGCGGGAGTGAAGAATGAGCCAGCACTGGGGCTCATCAGCAGCCTGGGAGCACCGCCGAGAACGCCGCCAAGTGTGCCAGCGTCTGGAGGTGTGTTGACGACGCCATTTGCTGTAGTAGTTGTATAACCAGCGGTTGGCGGAATCCCAGGCAAAGCGTTGTTGCCGAAGGTGACTTTCTGTGCAGTGAGAGTGTCGGACCAGTCAATTCCCTTGATCGAGCGCGGGTTCTTGGATGTCTCCAGCAATTTGGCTTCGATCAACACTTGTTTGGTCTGCGTGTCCAAACTCGCGACCAGGCTGTCCACCGATTCCTGTTCCTTTTCGGTGGCGGAAACGACGAGTTGGCTTGTGCGGACGTCGGCGACAACCTTGCTGCGCTTGTCGGTAAGCACGCTTTGCACGGATGCCAGGATATTAGAGGGGCTGGCGAATTTCAGTTGCACGATTTTGGTCACAAGCGGGTCCGGCGCGGCGGGGTCCTTCTTCGTGACGCGCGCGATTTTCGTTTTGGAATCTTCAACCATTTGCAGGCCGTAGTTGTTGAGCAAGGCATTGAGGGCCTGTCCGGCGGTCAGGTTTTCCCATCGGATCGAGATGTTGGGTTGCGCGCGGACGGTGCCTTTGTCGTCGGGCTGGCCGTAACCCACATTGGGGTCGAGGATGTAGTTGATACCCGCCTGGCGCGCCAGGTTTTCAATGGCGGTGGTGATGGGGACATCCTGGAACTGGATCAAGGGAACGACCGTGCCGGGTTGCGCCGGTGCCGGTGTTGTTACCGCGCTGGCAGGTTCGCCCGCCGCGGGATTGGCTTGAGCCAGGGCCAGACGACAGGCCGTGAGCCCAACGAGTGTGAGTGTCGCGAGTTTTGCTTTCATTTTTCTTTTTTTTGTTCCGACGTTGAGCTTCTGTGTTAAAAGTTGATCGGCCTGCTCAATACAATGGGAATTTTAGCAGCCCGGGTGCCAGACGGCGCTTTTAGGGCTGGTTTAAGGTGGAAGTGGCGTAACTTGGCCTGTTCACAGAGATCATTGTCCAGCATTAAGGCAAGCCGGGTTGTCGCGCCGGGAGTCAGTGTCACGTTCGCGTATTGCGGTGCCGCGAAGAGAGTTTTCATGGGCACGCCGGGTTGGAAGGACGAAGGTCAGTTCCACGAAGTGTGGGCGGCACATTACGAGTATCGCGGCAAGGTTTCGAAGACCCGGTCAGTGGGACTGCCTGAATAAATACGCCGGGAGGTTCAAGGCCATGTGTGTTTGAAGCGGCCTGCTTCTCATGTGGCTTGCCCGTCGCCGTGCTCTTGTCCGTCACCTCGAACGCGAACTGGAAATCGGCAGGTCTTGAGGTGCCATCTTCCCTTCCAGATACCGCCGGTTCGGGAAAGTGAACTACTTGGGTTGCTTGAGCCGGAGTTCGCGTCGTTGGTTGCCGATTTGGATGATGACCGTCCCCGCCTCGGCATTGATCTCGACACAGCGGATGCGCACGCGGCGCGTGCCGGCGATCACATCGTTCTCGTCACCCACTCCGAAGGTGGTTGTATTGATGATTGCCAGCGGGCGTTCTCGCGTGCCGGAAATGCCTTTGAGAACCAGTTCGACGACAGCTGGAGGCGGGTTTGTCGTGGTCTTGGTATCGGTCGCCCTGGCGCCAGAAAATCGGGTGGTGTGCGGAAAGAACGGGTCGCGGCCCTCACTCGGGGAACGGGGCACGACGAAGACCGACCGGGGGATTTCGGTCGCCGCAGGCATGGCCAGTGATGTGATTGATGGTCTGGCAGTCGCATTGGTTTGCTTCGCCGCGCCGTGCGCCACGAACGCAAGACAGAGGAAAGCCGCTGCGAAAGGCGTCGTCGTCCGGGAGAGAAAATGAGCGCGCGGTTTCATGGGGTGGGCTTTACCAGCGTGAGAATGTCCAGCTTGAACATCAGCTTTTCAGCATCCCCGGCGGCAACGCTGGGGCTGGTTTGCAAATCGAGGTTCAGCACCCTGATGTGTGGGAATTCATTCTCGAAGTCGGCGATGAATCTACCGAGCTCATGGTAATAGGCCGTGCCGGCCAGGGTAAGTGTCACTTGTTTGTACGGGAACTTCGCCAGCAGGTTCACGTCTGAAGGCTGACTGATGGGACTGAATTGGGGGATATCAACCTGGTAAGGAGACTTGAACCCACGGATCGTGTTGATGACCCAGGAAAGCGAGTCGCCGAACGGGGCCATGCCGGCTTCCAGATTAGTGATGACAGTACTGGCCTGGACGAACTCTGCCTCGATCTGGTCGGCGCGCTTGATTTGATCCTGCATTTGCGCAAGTTTTTTCTCCGCCTCCGTCTGCTTGGCGGCGAGCCGACCGAGATTCTCGTACTGGAATTTGATCAATCCGTAGCCCAATCCCGCCAGCGCGACGAGTGTGACCAGGATGATGAGAACGAGCTGGTTACGCTTTTCCTTTGGCAGTGATTTCATCGCGTTTTCTCCGCGTAACGGCATTCGAGCGTGAAGTGAACAGATCTCTTGAGCGGGTCAGCCGACGCCGACGCCGGCAAGAAACCCTTTAGGATTATCCCGTTCGTCTTGGAGAGGGCGCCCTGAAAGTAGGGATTGCTGGCCAGAGCATCCTTGAATTTATCGTACTGGTCGCCGGATTGAGACGCGTCATTACCCTCGAGCGTGATGACGATTTTCTCCGTCGCGGAGCCCGGCTTTGGCGGCAGGGTTGAAGTAGCATTTGTGCGTGCCTTGGTTTCCTCGTGAAGGACGTAGGTTTGTTCGACCTTGAGGTGGAACAACTGCACGTCGTCGCTGGTGGTTTGCTGCAACGCATTGAGCAGGGTGCCATTGAGAAACCGGTTGGTGGCCAGTTGATTTAGTGCGGCCAATCTCGCTTTGATGTCGGCGGCTTTCTTTTGACCATCCTGGACGTGCTGATACTGGTTGGTGCGGGTATTCATCTGCGTCTGGATCGCGTTCAGGCTCTTGTTCGCGAGCATGCTCTTGAGAAAGAGCGAAAGGCTCCACAGCAGCATCACCGAAATCAATACCGCCGCCACCCAAATGACGCGCTTGGCGGGATCACGGCGGCGCATGTCCTCGGTGGCTTGGGCCTCAGCGAGCAAATTGAGACGGATGGGCATAGGTCGGGATGCAGTTTACAGGGCGGCCAACGCTGCGCCCAGGGCCACGGCCAATTGGGGCGCGTCTTGCTCGATTTCGGCGCTCTGCTGGGACGACAGCGCCATCTCCCAACGCGTCGTCGGGCTCCAGGTCTTGCACTCGATCATCAGTTCATTTTGAAGCGTATGCAGAATGGATTCTGATCGCGATGAACCGCCGGTAATATAGGCTTGCGGCACCGGCCGGTCCTGCTGGTGCTCAAAAAAATCAATTGAAGCACGCAGTTCACGGCCCAGCGGTACGAGAATGGAATCGAGCGCCGGCTGTACTTCAGTAGCCATGCCGACCTTGATTCCTTCGGCCTCTGCGTAGCTGATGTTCATGCTCTCGCTCAACGCGGTGGTCAACCGGTCTCCGCCGATGCCCACGACGCGGCTCAGGATCAATTCTCCCTCTTGCACGATGCAAATAGACGAGCATTTGAAGCCGATATCCACCAGTGCCACCACCTCCTTGTTGAACACCTCCGGCATCGCCAGCTCGAAGGCGTTTACCGGACCGATGAGTCCGGGAAAGATGAATTCCGCAGTCAAACCCGAGCTCCGGGCGCCTTCGAGGTAATCATCCACAAGTTGTTTCTTCGCGCCGACGACGAGCGTCTTCTGCTTTTGCTGGCCAACGGGACCTTTGGCCGGCTCCCCCGGATTGTTCCCTTCTCGCGGTGCCGTGATATGGCAATCAAACGCGTGGTCGGGGAGGTCCTGTTGGAGATAATTCCGCGAATTGTGTTTGAGCATCAACCGCATGTCCTCGACGGCCATGCGCGGCATTTCCACGTGCCGCACGACCGCGTCGTTCGCGCTCACGGCCAGGGCCAATGATTTGGTTTTGGCCTCCAGCGCCTGACTGACCGCGCGCAGATGCTCGGCCAACAACTCGGCTGAAAGCGCCTTTTCGAAGATCGGCGCGTCCAGCAGGGCATAGTGGCAGAGAGCGAAACCTTCGCCCTTGCGCTGGACGTGGACGGCTTTGGTGGTGCGGCTGCCCAGATCAACCGCGAGTATCTGGTCTGGCCGTTTTCTTGATCCGCTGTCAAAAAATGGCAGGGCCATGGGCGTTTGTTATCAGTTCGTAATTCTATTGCAAGCTTCATCTGCTCGCCCGCAGCGCCCCGGATTCCCTTGCTCGCGTTTGTGCAGATCTAA
>CAZNOE010000324.1:0-1250 GCA_964574525.1 uncultured Bifidobacteriaceae bacterium | reverse complement strand
GCGGCGTTTTCGAGAATCTTGAACAAGGCGTCGAGCAAAATCGTCCGGCGGCCCTGCCAGAGCACACCGAATGTGACCGGCTCGAATCCATCCAACGGCAGCCGCCGCACCTGCGGATGATATTTCATCTTGGGCACACCGACGGTGACGCCGATGCCATAACCCCCGGCTACATAAGTCTGCACCATTTCAACGGTGCTGACCTCGATGCCGCTGAACCAGTCCACTTTGAGTTTCGCCAGCCCATCCTGAAAGGCGCGGCTGATCGGTTCGTTGCTCGGCACCGTGATCAGCGTTTCCTCGATGCGATCGCGCTGCCAGAGTTCCTGCGCCGCGGTGAGCTTGCTGCGCTTGGGGACGAGCAGCACCAGCGGGATCTTGAACATCGGCATCGCATTGATGCCTGCCGGCGGTTTGCCACCCAGCAATCCCACCGACAAATCAATTTCCTGCTGCTGCAGCCAGTTGATGACCTCCGGGTGATAACCTTCCCGCAAGGTCACTTTGAGTTTCGGGAACTGTTTGTGCAACTCCTGAAGCATGGGCGGCAGGTGATCGCGCAGTAGTGTCTCCCCTGCGGCGATACGGAGGTGTTGCGAGATGCCGCCTTGCAGCTTTTCAGCCATCGGCGTGAGGTTGTCGAAGAACGGCTTGATGAAATCGTAAAGCTCCCTGCCCTGCGGCGTGAGGGAGAAAGGCCGGCGATGAAACAACGTCACGCCGAGGAATTCCTCCAACTGGATCACCTGCCCGCTGATGGCCGGCTGTTGAATTCCGTACGGCATGTTCCGCACCGCTTCGCTGATGCCGCCGTGCCGCGCCACGTAATAGAAAAGTTCCAGGTGATGAATGTTCATGTGCCTGGACCATTCCGCGTTCCGCGTTCCGCGCTCCGCGTTTTCAAGTGGTGATGAATGTTCACGTCATTGATTCTGGCGATGCTGTCGCCAGTGTTATCAGACAAGCGCGCATCAGCAAGCCGGGAGAATCTGCTTTCGGACACGCGCACCGGCCGAATGAGTTCACCAACGAAAGAAGCGGTATGGGTCGTCCCATTCTTCAGGTTGGTCGAGGTAGAGGCCGTCGAGCCAACGCTTCTCCGTTTTTGCGACATCGGCCGGATGATCGAAGCGCTCCAGCAAAGGTGTCGAACCGGCCACGCCCATGTTGGCGAGCAACCGATCGAGCAGAACCGACGCGTGACGAAAGGTCCGCCTCAGATTGGACTGGCGGCTGCCCTCGAATTGCCA
>CAZNOE010000323.1:4259-6757 GCA_964574525.1 uncultured Bifidobacteriaceae bacterium | reverse complement strand
CGTTCCAAGGCGCACGCGATGATGGCTTGATTCACGGCATTCTGCGCGAAGGAAACCAACGTCGGGCTGGGGCCTGACCAGTAATACTGTTGGAACAATTGGGTGGCCTCGTTTGCCAACGGCAAGTCACCCAAATCGCCCCAATCGAATTCGACGCGCACGCGTGCTCCCGCCACGTCCACGTTTTCAATCGCTTTCTCGCCCGCATGGTGAAGTTGGATGCAATTGTCGAACCACCAGGCCCGCGGTTGAATCTGCCACGCAGATTCGCGCACGTATCTGCCATCTGACTGCGGGAGGGGAATGTGCTCTGTCCCCGCATCGGGAATGGCTTGCCAGATTTCGATGTAGGCGAGGACCACGCGGTGAATGGCGTTGGTGTGGTCGGCGAGCGGATTGAATTCGGCCAGTCGTTCCTGAAATGCCGCGAGTTGCGCGTCGTTCCACCGAAGATCGGCGAGACCTTCCCACAACGGTTGCAGCGAACGCGCGATCATGAATTGCACCCGAACGGAAGACCTGGCATCCGGCAGTTGCCGCGCCAACCGGGCCAGCCGCAGGCCGGTCAGCAAATCTTCACCGGCCTCGGAAGCACGGTCCAGAGCGAGCAATGCGCAGGCGCGCACTTGAAACACCAACTGCAACCGCTCCAACGTCAGAAGCTCGTTTTGGTTCGGATGCAGGACCGCGCGCGCATTGCGATTCGTCGAAGTTTGAAAGAATGGCAGGTAGGCCGCAGCCGCCACCTCGCGCATGATGTCGCGTTGGGGTTGCAGGCCCTGCAAAAAAGTGGAGGCGTAGTCCGCAGCGTTTGTACTCGTGATCGCGCGGGATTTTGGCGCAATCCGTTTCACGTAGTCGTCCAGCGGGGCGAATCCTTCCTTTATCCATTCCACCGTAGTGGGGTTATTCACGTAGGGAGTACTTGGCATATCGAACTGCCTAAAGCTGTCGAACAACCGCACAGTCTCGGCGTTCTTCCGGTTGACCAAGCTTTGGAAGACGGGCGTCCGTGCGAAGTTTTGGTCATCGGGAACAGGTCCGGGAAGCAAAACAGAGACATCGAGGGATTCACCCTTTTGCTTCAGGCCCTTTTGGAACGCTGCCCATGCTCGTTTGCTGCGCCAGTTTTGATAGCCGTAGAAACAGACGACGATCAAGCCAAGTGTCGCGGCCAGTGCTGCCGTGCCTGCGGCAAAGCGCAGCACAGCGCGCCGGCTTGGTCGCCACCAGCGCCGGAGTGACGGCGGCTGAAAGCGGCTCGTCACGATGGTGCGTAAATCCCGGCGGAGGTGCGTGGCGGCCCAGAACGACAGCAACAGGCAATGACCGACGCCTATCGCGAAAGCCACCCACATCATTATTGGCAGAAATTGGCGGCCGGGCAGACGGTCGAGATTCCATTGATCGGCCAGATAACACGCGAAACTGAAAAGCAGGACGGGCGGGACCAGCACCAGCGCCAGCGACGTCATCGGTGCAAAGCCGGGATGTTTCATACGCAATCCCAGCCAGCGCCCGACCCAGCCGAGCGTGAGCCAGCACACCATCAGCACCACGAGCAGGAGCAACGCGATGCGCAACATGAACCCAAAATGCCAGTCAAGGACATGTCCCCTCAGCGGAGTGTCGAGCAGGGCGCTCCAGAAAATTTCCCCTGGAGTGGCAGTGGAAGGAAGTATGCCGGGAGGATCGAGCGTGGCCATCGTCATGCACAGCCAGATGAAAAAGAAGTGGACCAGCACGGCCAGGAGCGCGGGGAAAAACATCCGGCGTGCGTACGCCATCCACAATCCGCGCGAGATGGACCGTTCGGTGGCCGGCGTGCTGAGGATCAATTCCAATGCGCCCGTTTGCTTGTCCTCGGCCAGCCGCTGGGACGCCGCCATCGCCGCGTAATAGAGCACGAGCGCGTCAATGGCCAGGCCCGTCCATACCCAGGCAAATAAAAGTCCGATCATCGGGCTGAATGTGCCGGCCCGCAATGCGCGCCCGAAATGAGGGCCCGTCACATAGACGGTGATCGCCACCAACACCACCGTTATGAGCATGAAGACCGGCGAGCTTATGTGTTTGCGGCCCCCGAGCCAGAAGAACGGGTTGATATCGAGAAGGCGGCGACGCAGGGCCACGCGACTCGCACCTGCCGGTTGATCCCAGCGTTGCCAGAATTTGATCCGGTGCCACCCGCGAACATTCTTCGGCCGGTCGCGCCAGGTTCGAGCCAGCCACAAGGTCGTCAGGCCGAGCAAGGCCAACGACATGCAGGCGACCGTCGCCAGCGAATACCAGTAGAGATTCACTCCAAAAACACGCGTTCCGTCCGCCGAGACCAGAGTGTAAAGCGGACTGAACACGGCCAGCCAATCTGCCAGAGGTTTTGTTGCGCGATAAGAATTCGCCACCGCGGCCCCGAGCATCAGCCCGCCTCCGACCGAAATCGCCAGACCCATCGCCAAGGCGATGGCCGTGAATTGTCGCACACAAACCACGGAGGC
>CAZNOE010000323.1:0-4159 GCA_964574525.1 uncultured Bifidobacteriaceae bacterium | reverse complement strand
CCAGACCCATCGCCAAGGCGATGGCCGTGAATTGTCGCACACAAACCACGGAGGCCACGAAGCCGGCGGCCAATGAAAAGAGGATTGAGTTGAGCAACGCCAGCACGGTTCGCGCGAAATGTTCGAAGGTGATTCCTCCCATCAGCAATGGCAACGCCAGCATGGGAAAGATCGCGAATAACGCGTACACCGCCGCCAGCGCGCTGGAGCAGAGTTTGCCGGCGATGATCTCGGCGCTGTTCAGGTTGGTGAGGAACAACAGGCCCAGCGTGCCTTCGCGCCGTTCGGAGCTGATGCAATCCGCCGTCCGTGCCGTGCCCGTGATGAGGCAATACACGAAAGTCAGAACGGAAAACACCTCAAAAACCTCGGGCGCGGCCCGCCGGTTTCTGAATCCGTTGAAGACCCAAAGCAACCACACCAGCAAGGCAAAGAAAATCGCCGCCGTGATCCAGCGTGTGCGGTAAGTCGCCTTGTGCCGCGCGGCGGCGCGCAATTCCCTCTCGGCTACAGATAAGAAACGCATCTTGGTTTTCCCGCGGTCCGCAGATGTCTGACGCATAGACAGGCCAAACGGGGAATTGTTTCAACTACAAAGAAGAAGCTGCTTGCCCGCGCCTGATTTCGACCTCGGGCAGGAAAGGGTTTGCTGAAAGGCGCGTTTCAGGCAAATTGTCGTCGCTGTGAGAACGCCGACGCTGGCCGAAAAACTGGGTGACACACCGCACGACTCGCCGCTGTTGCGGAACGCGGAGCGGCTGGGGCTTGGTTCGGTTGATTTGTTGGAGGGCCTCGCTGTCGCTAGAGGTTGTTGGCATTATCGAAATCCCAACCTCCTACCGGCACGTGAGGTTTCCGAATCGGATTTCACCAACGAAGAACTTGCAATCGCCCTGTTATCGCCCTGCCTACCGTACTCGCCGCACACGATCAGGCTTGGCGCGGCGATGTTGGGTTCGACAGGCAACGACATCCTCGCGCTCGCGCGTCTTGCGGTCGCGGAACATTGTGTTGCACCGGTTCGTTACATCGCCCGCGCTGGGCTCCAATTCGAGCCGAACAATATGTTTTGGCGACGACTGCTCGATGATCTGCCGGAAACGTCACCGGTCAAAGAGGGAGTGATGCCGCACCCAACCCGCTTCGTATCCATGACTGGAATAACCCGGCAAGGAGTGCGCCCGGTGACGATCTGGATTCGTCCGCGTCCTGATCTCGCCCTGACGCATGGATAATCCGTCGCTGATTCTTCAGACAGTGGACAAACATCTGGATCATGAGGTCCGGCTTGTGATTTACGGCAGGGCAGCTCTGTGTTTGGGCTTCGACGATTCTCCACCCGAGGCTGCGCGAACACAGGACGTCGACATCATCAGTATCGTTCAGGAAGGCGAACTGGCGGGCGACGGCGGATTCTGGGATGCGATTGAAGCGGCGAACGCCGAACTCGCCGCCCGCGGGCTTTACATCACCCATCTGTTCAGCGAGCGCGGAATTTTCCTTCGCGCGCAGTGGCAGCAATGGCGTATCGGGGTTAAGCGACCGGTCTTACGCTGGCTGCGTCTTTTCCGTCCGGCGGCGGTTGATCTGATTCTTTCCAAAATGATGCGTGGCAGCGATCCCCAGGACATGGCGGATGCCGGATTCATGATCCGGCACGATCGGGTCACCGAAGGGGAGTTGATTGAAGCATTTTCACAAATGAAGCCGATTGAACTGGTTGAGTTGCGCGGCCGACAATCGTGTTGTGCGAATCATTCGCTCATCCGCTCGCAATCCGGGAGTTTCTGTTTCCGTACGCGAGCGTGGTCCAGGTCCCGCAAAGCGAGATGCTCAAACAGATTGGGCCGTCGCTAGTCGTCACAGCGATCACCAAGGACGCGGCTTGGACGCGGGAATTGCTCGCGTTTCCGCACATCGAACTCCTGAACCTCGGTCCGATTTCGACGATGAAAATCTCATGGGACCAACCGCACGAAGGAAACATGTTTGAGCTTTTATGGAAGCGGCGCGCGTTTGAAAGTGGCCCGCGGCCCGTCGCGGATTGAACACCGCGCGGCCTATCAACGTCTGAGACACGAAGATGACTCCCACCACGTTTGATTATCAACCGCGCAGCCGGCTGGTTTTTGGCGCCGGCAGCGTGGATCGCGTGGTGAGCTTGCCCGCTCGTTTCACTTCGCCGCATCAAGCAGGTTGAGTCTCCACGTGAAACGGCGGGTGGGGGCGAGCAGTTCAAGCCCGGGGCCTAATCGTGGCTCGCCAAACCTGCAGATCGTGCCGTCTCTCGCGAGCGCAACGTCCGCCTCCCAGTCCGATATCACGGCAATCCAATCGTTGCGCTTGCCGAGTTGTGCCAGCCGTGCCGGCGGCGAGTTGTAGAGATCACGGCTGCGTTGATTCCACAATGTGCCGTCGCTCTTCAGACCAGCCAACCCCTGCCAATTGCAACTGACTGAGAACCAGTTCGTGCCGCCCATCCGCTTCGGTTCGGAATAATATTGATTGCCAAATCCGCCGCCGCCCAACGCTGGAGGGATGCGACCCAGCCCCCGGAGATTCCCATCCGTATCAATGATCAATTCGAAATCATTCTGTCCCGCGACGATGCTGCGCACCCCCGGCACTTTGATGTTCAGCCTGACCGGACCATCCTTCATCTTTCGGTTATTGGAAGGATCGGCATAGTATTTCCCCCATTTCCAAATCTCGCCGTCGCGGTTGACGGAGTAGGAGTATCCCTGGCCTGCGTAAACTGCCACCCAGTTCGAGGCCTGGCCGATTTGCATTGGAGCGTTGGTGATAGAGCTTGGGCCGTCGCCCAACTGTTTGTTCCCATTGTCGCCCCAACCCCAAATCGTGCCGTCGCCTTTGAGCGCGACGCAATGGTACCAGCTCGCGGCGACCATGGCCCAGCCGGATTCGTTTCCAAAACGCTCAAACTTCAGCCCGGTCGAGCGAACTCTCAGGCCCTTTTGCGGGGGATTGCCCGTGCGGAGCGGAAAGACGTTGCCCGCTTGATCCACTTGCTCGAACCAGGGAGCGCTCCAGAGCGAGCCGTCGGCTTTCACGCCCGCGATTTCGCGGCCCGTGGTCGCAATCGCCACCCAGTTCGAGCTACCGATGAATTCGACCCGTGGATTTTTGATCGGACGCCAGACGGGTTCAGATTCTGCGGTCTGGCTGGAGTTGGTTTGCGGGATGGGCGTCGGAATCCGCTCATATCCACGATACGAACACAGCCGTCCGTCCGGCAACAGCACAACCGTCGGTTGGTGAATGAAAGAACCAACGATGACCGGTCGGACCGAACCGCTCAAGCGCGGCGCGCCGGCGGGCGGCTCAAACGGCATCGCGAGTTCCCAGACGCGATTGTAAACGAGCGTGTTGATGACACCGGTTAGGAGGAGGCAGACCAGCCACATGGCCGAGTTGCGCCACCAGAGCGAGAGTGAGGTTTGGGTGTGATTGAAATTCTTGGCTGCGAGGCACAACGTCAGGACTACCGGGCTAAGGGCGAATGCCAGGGTCACAACCACGCTCGTTTTTACTCCGAAGAATTCCGACTTTGTCGCGAGGATCGCCGCGGGCACTGACTGGATTTTGCCCAGGAGAAGTGACAGCGCGACGAGAATCAGGAAGCTGACCCAAACCCAGCGCAGCCGCCGCCAGGTGAGAACCATCGCCGCCAAAAGCATCACCGCCGCGCCGACAACGAAGACGAGCGGTCCGCGCCAAAGCGCAAGGCCAAGCAGGCTGAAGTCTTCACGCCCGTAAGAGAAGGTTCCTGCGAACCAGTTCCCGAGAACCAACCACACCACGAGGATTCCCACCGCCGCGCCGAGCGCCTGGAGCAGTTGGTGTGTGAGCGATGAGGCGTAAATGGAAACCAGCGTGAGGCCGACACACGTCAGCGTCCATGGGAAGGCAAATCCCATTCCGGTACCGCCCCGGGTGGGATGAATAACGGCGAGCGCGACTGGCACAAGCGCCCCGAGCACGGTGCCGCAGATCAGCGTGACGATCACCTTCACCGCGAATTGCCACGCGCGGGAGACGGGCAGGCAGAGGAGCGGTTCGAGGGTGCCGAGCTTGCGTTCCTCGGCCACGGCGCTGCACCCGACCAGCAGGGGCATGATGATCCAAATCCCCCAGAAGT
>CAZNOE010000322.1:0-6795 GCA_964574525.1 uncultured Bifidobacteriaceae bacterium | reverse complement strand
TGGAAAAACTCAGACGACGACGCGAGAACCCTCCGCGAAGCGGTTTAGTTCAACGTAGGTATTCGCGGAAAGATTGCGGCTCATCCATCGGACCATCGTATGAAACAAGGTAAACGTTCATATTCTGTGCGGCGTGCGAGGACGCCTAACTATTCATGTGGATGCAAAGATTTCCATGATATTGACTATTGGCAGCGAAATGTGGAAAGCCTTTGCGTCGTTCATAGGGCGAAATTATGGCTGGGGAAAACCCCGGTCAATGCGAAAGGCTGCTCGAAACGCATCAGGTATTCGCGTGTCTCTACGTCGCGACACAAAAAGGCTACCGGCTCAAGGTAATTGTGATGGTCTCGTTTACATCACATAAAATCCTGGGTCCATTATTCGCGTCCGTATCTCGCCGCGCTAACTCGGCCTGCAACTTCTCATTCTGCGCCTTCGCGTCCAAAAGCTGCTTTTCAAGCTCCGCAATGTGGTGCGCTTCCTTTTCCTTCGCTGCAATATGGCCCTCCAACTGATCCCGCAGCGGGTGAAGTTTGTTGCGAAGTATGGCCGTAACTGGCGGTGCGGTGTGTTTGATGATGAGGTCGTCGAGTTCCTGCAATTCCAACGTGATGGTCATAAGGTTTGTGTGTTTACGGTTTTAACATGTGCATCTTGGGGAATTTTTTTTTCGACTTCGCCTGTACGCCGCACTTTTTGTGAAATATTTTTCAGGCGGGAACTTTCATGGAGAGGATTGCGCCCAATACTGCCAATGGCGAGATCGCATCGCTATCCGGTGCGCAAGAAAACCGTGAGTTTCCGAAGGCAAACGGCTATTCCTTCTCCCGGGAGAGAAGGCTAGGATGAGGGCGAGCCAAAACACCACCATGGCCACTCGCAGCGCTTTTGGAACAAGGTCTGGGCGCGGGCAAAGGTCAAATTAGGACACTACCAGAAAGTCGCCGTTCTTGACCCGGGCGCTGAAAGCCAGTTTCCTTTGCGCGCACTGGACCCTATGACGTCGCCCAAACCCACGCTTGATGATTTACGAATCGAACGCCGGCCGGATACTCCACCCAAATCCCACGGGTGGCTAATCGCGCTGGCGGTCGTGGTGTTACTGCTTTTCGGCGCTGCGGTGTGGTGGTTCAAGCGAACCAAGGCCATTGAAGTGCAGACGGTGCCGGCGGTTCAGACGGCAGGCGCTGGCGACCGGACGGTGTTGAACGCTTCGGGCTATATCAAGGCGCGCCGCGCCGCTACCGTTTCCGCCAAAGTCACCGGCAAAGTCGTTGAGGTGCTGGTGGAGGAGGGGATGAAAGTTAAAGAGGGACAAATCCTCGCGCGGCTCGATGACTCGAATGTCAGGACGAGCCTTCACCTTGCGGAAGCGCAATTGGAATCCGCCAAAAGCGCCCAGGCAGAAACTCGCGCACGGCTCAAACAGGCCGAGCTGGAATTTCGCCGCTTCACCGATCTGGTCAAAAGCCAGATCGCCGCGCAGGCCGATCTCGACCGCGCCGAAGCGGAAGCCAAAGCGCTCCAGGCCCGATTGGAACAACAAGAGAAGGAGGTGACGGTCGCGGACCGGCAAGTAGCCTTATGGCAACAGCAACTCGAGGATGCAATTATTCGCGCTCCGTTCGCCGGCATCGTCACCTCGAAGGATTCGCAGCCAGGCGAAATGATTTCGCCGATTTCGGCGGGCGGCGGTTTCACGCGCACGGGGATTTGCACGATTGTGGACATGGACTCGCTCGAAATCGAAATTGACGTGAACGAGAGCTACATCAATCGCGTCCAGGCCGGCCAGCCTGTCGAGGCGACGCTCGACGCGTATCCCGGGTGGAAAATTCCTTGCAAAGTCATCGCGATCATTCCGACCGCCGACCGGCAGAAATCCACGGTCAAAGTCCGTGTCGGTTTCGACAAGCTCGACGCTCGGATTCTGCCGGAGATGAGCGTGAAGGTGGGTTTTCGCGAAACTGATGCCAGCACACCGTCGGCCGGCGCGACGGTGACCGTGGCAAAATCAGCGGTCCAACAACAGGACGGTCGCGACCTTGTATGGGTCGTGCAAAACGGACGGGTCGAGCGCCGCGCCGTGACAGTGAGCAGCACCGGTGGCGACGAATCGGTAATCAGTGCTGGCATTGCCGGGGGAGAACGGGTAGTGGTGAACCCGCCCGCCGGTTTGAAGAACGGCGACTCAGTGAAAGAGAAGAAACCATGAACGAACAAGCCAAAGCCAACGGCGCGTTGGTTGATTTGGACGGGATCGAGAAAATCTTCCACCGCGGTTCGGAAGACATTCACGTGCTGTCGGATTTGCATCTGAAAGTCCCCAAGGGCGAATTCCTCGCCTTGATGGGCCCGTCCGGCTCGGGGAAAAGCACGCTGTTGAATCTGATTGGCGGGCTGGACCGCCCGACGAAAGGCTCCGTCAGCATCGCGGGCGAACACGTGAACGAATTGTCCGATCGCAGGCTGGCCGCCTGGCGCGCGCGACACATCGGGTTTGTCTTCCAGCTCTACAACCTTCTTCCCGTGTTGACGGCGGAGCGCAACGTGGAGTTGCCACTGCTCCTGACGCACCTGTCGAAGGCCGATCGGAACAAACATGTGGCCACGGCGCTGGATATCGTGGGGCTGTCGCACCGCACCAAACATTATCCGCGGCAGCTTTCCGGCGGTGAACAGCAGCGCGTCGGCATCGCCCGCGCGATTGTCACGGACCCGACGCTGCTGCTGTGCGACGAACCGACGGGCGACCTGGACCGCAAGTCTGGCGACGAGATTTTGGATTTGCTTCAGGCGCTGAATCGCGAACATGGCAAAACAATCATCATGGTCACGCACGATCCGCATGCCTCGGCGCGCGCGGGGCGGACGATTTATCTGAATAAAGGCCAGCTCACCAACGAACCGGTGAAATGAGATTCCTTCACCTCATCTGGAGCAATCTGAAGCGCCGCAAGCTGCGGACGCTGTTGACGCTGCTTTCGATTTTTGTCGCGTTCGTCCTGTACGGCATGCTGTGCACGATCAAAGAGGCGTTCACGGCCGGCGTCACGATGGCGGGCGCGGACCGGCTGGTCGTGCGCCATAAGGTGTCCCTGATCATGACGCTGCCGGTAACGTACGGCCCGCGGATGGAGCAGATTCCCGGCGTTGCCTCCGCCGCAAGCTTCACGTGGTTCAACGGCATTTACAAAAATGAACCGAAGAATTTTTTCGGCACATTTCCAGTCAACCCTGAGCCGTTCCTGGCGATGTTTCCGGAATACACGTTGCCGGAGGACCAGAAGCAGGCCTGGCTGAAGACACGCACCGGGGCCATCGTCGGGCGTTCGCTGTCTGAGCGGAAGGAATTCAAGTGGAAGATCGGTGACCGCGTCCAACTGGCTTCGCCGATCTGGCCGCGCAAAGGAGGCGAGCCTTGGGAATTTGAAATCGTTGGGATCCTCGATGCCGTGAAAAAGAACGCTGACACGTCGGGGTTCTATTTTCGGTACGACTATTTCGACGAAGGCCGGGCGTACGGCGAAGGGTTGGTGGGCTGGTACGCCGTCCGCGTTAAAGATCCGGATCGCGCCGCAGAAATCGCCAAAGCAGTTGACAATGAGTTTGCCAATTCGCCTTACGAAACCAAAGCCGAACCCGAGGGCGCGTTCATGCAAGGCTTCGCCCAACAAATCGGCGACATCGGCACGATCCTGATCGCGATTCTCAGCGCGGTGTTTTTCACGATCCTCCTTGTCGCCGGCAACACCATGGCGCAATCCGTGCGCGAGCGGACGGAAGAGCTTGGCGTGTTGAAGGCGATGGGTTTCACGAACGAACTCGCACTTGCGCTGGTGTTGGCCGAATCACTTCTGATCGCCTGCGTCGGCGGACTGGCGGGCCTGGGCCTGGCCTGGTTCATTGCCTCGCGTGGCAGCCCGGTGCCTTCCATGCTGCCCGTGTTTTACCTGCCCGTGAGATACGTGGTGATCGGAGTCGGCATTGTGATCGCCTTGGGGGTGATCGCGGGGATTCTGCCTGCGCTGCAAGCCATGCGGCTGCGAATCGCTGAAGCGTTGAGGAGGCAGGGATGATGACTCATGCTTAACTGGTTCTCCCAGGTAATTTCCGTCACGCTGTTCAATCTGCGTACGATCCCTGAGCGCAAAGGCGCTTCCATCGCGGCGGCCGTTGGCATAGCGGGCGTCGTGGCGGTGTTCGTCGGCGTGCTCTCGATTGCCGCGGGTTTCCGCGCGGCCATGAAGGTTTCCGGCGCCAACGACATTGCCGTCGTGCTGCGCAGCGGCGCGGACAGCGAGATGACCAGCGGACTTTCGCGCGAAGAAACCCGTCTCATTGCCGATGCGCCCGGTGTGGCGCGCAACGCCAATGGCCCGCTCGCCTCGTCCGAGTTATTCGTCATCATCAATCTGCCCAAACGCTCCACCGGCACGGACGCAAACGTGCCGTTTCGCGGCGTCGAGAAGGCGGCGTTATCTGTGCGCGATGACGTCAGGATCACTCAAGGCCGACGTTTCGAAACGGGCCGCAATGAGGTGATTGTCGGCGCGGGCGCGGCGCGGGCGTTCGCCGGATTGGACGTGGGCGGGAAAATTCGCCTCGGGCAGAACGATTGGGATGTGGTGGGCATTTTTTCGGGCGGAGGCGGTGCGGCGGAATCAGAAATTTGGACGGACGCCGCCGTGCTCCAACCCGCGTATCATCGCGGCGACTCATTTCAATCTGTCTATGTAAAGCTGACATCCAGCCAGGCGTTCGATCAATTCAAGGACGCGGTGACAACCAATCCGCAGCTTAAGGTGAAGGCGGTGCGCCAGGCCGAATTTCTCGCCGACCAATCCTCGATGCTGACGACCTTCATCGAAAAGATCGGCGTGTTTATTGCGGGGATGATGGCGTTGGGCGCGCTGTTCGGCGCGTTGAACACAATGTATAGCGCCGTGGCGACGCGCACCCGCGAGATCGCTACGCTCCGGGCGCTGGGCTTCGGCTCCGGACCGGTGATTCTCTCGGTGATGTTTGAATCGCTGGCGCTGGCGTTGATTGGCGGCTGCGCGGGCGCCGCTGTCGCCTATTTTGCCTTTGATGGTTTCAAAGCGGCGACCATCAACTGGCAGACTTTCAGTCAGATCGCGTTTGCCTTCGCCGTGACGCCGCAACTTTTGGCCAGTGCAATTCTTTGGGCCATGACCATCGGCCTGATCGGTGGATTGTTTCCGGCGATCCGGGCTGTGCGGCTGCCGATTGCAGCAGGGTTACGCGAGATGTGAATGGGCCTTCAGCGGCCGACGACTTTGAAGCCGAAATGGGTGTTGCCGATCACCTTCCAGAGCGAGAGCCAGAGCGGAAGCAACATCTCGGTGCCACGCGCGGTTTTGATGTCACCAAGATCAACGATGTCTTTCCACCCGAAACTTTTTAGCAACTTCACGACGGTGGCCTTGGCCTCGGGATCGTTGCCCGACAACAGCATGGTCGGTTCGCCTGCTTTGGCTGGATCAACCATCAGATCGCAATTCACGATGTTTAGCGCCTTGACGACTTTGGCCGAGGGCAGGGCTTTCTGAACCTGCTCGCCGAGAGAATCAGTGTTGCAGATTAAAAGCGACGGAGGCATGCCGCCGGAAAAATCCAGCGGGTTGCTGACGTCAACGACCACTTTGTCCTGGAACGCGGCGGCGCCGACGGATTGGATCACACTCAGTGTCGCTTCGCCCTTGGTACAGAGGAAAACCAGTTCGCTCAGCCCGGCCGCGTCGGCGAAGGTTCCTTGCGAGGCGTTGACGCCGTTCTTTTTGGCCCATCTGCCTGCGTTTTGGTTGTTCGGTGTGCGGGAACCCATCGTGACGTGGTGGCCTAATTGCACCAGCTTCGTGCCGATGGCTTCACCGACCATTCCGGTTCCGAGAACTCCGATTTTCATAATTCCTCCGTCGTTCCATTTCCTGTCAGTCGCCGCTCGACCTTCACTCAGCCATACTACCTCAGAAAGACAAACCGACAAGCAGGACTATCGGGCGATGCCTTTCACGCCTGCCAGGACGGAAGCGCGGAAGGTTGTTGATTGCAGCCGGGAAGGCACAGTTCACCCAGGCGAATTTGTCGCACGCTCCAATCACTTGTCTTTCGACTTTGCCCGGCCATACTCGCACCCAGAATGTCATCCCAAGACACGCTCAACTTCGCCATCATCGGTTGCGGCGGTGTCACCCTACAGAATCATCTGCCCGGCCTGGCTCTCTGCCCGGGTGTGAAGGTCGTTGCACTTTGCGACGCTGACGCAGCCACGCTCGAACGCGCGCGTCAGCAGACCGGCGTCGCGATCACCTCCACGCGCCACGAAGACATCGTGAGGCGCGATGACATCCACGCCGTCATAATCGCCACGCCGAATTTCACTCACGCGCCCATCGCGTTGGACGCCATTGCACACGGCAAACATGTGTTGTGCGAAAAGCCGCTCGCATTGAATCATGCGGACGCGCAGGCGATGGCCGACGCCGCCGACCATGCCGGAGTGCGTCACATGACTGCCTTCACGTATCGCTTCGTGCCGGCGATGCGTTACCTCGCGCATCTCGTGAAGCGGGGTGATCTGGGCCAGCCGTATCACTATCGTTCGTGCCGCCTGCAAGACTGGGGAACGCGCGATCTCGGCTGGCGGCAGGTCAAAAAGCTCGCTGGCACGGGCGAACTCGGAGATATGCTCAGTCATCGGATTGACTTCGCGCATCTGTTAATCGGACCAATGAAACGGCTCGTGGCGAACTTGACGCAGTGGCATCC
>CAZNOE010000321.1:0-6813 GCA_964574525.1 uncultured Bifidobacteriaceae bacterium | reverse complement strand
GAGCTGGTCATCAAATCGGCGCGGGGTGAGTTTGTGGCCAGCCGCATCTCGCGCATGGCTGCGAATGACATGCACATCGAAGTGCGCAAAGGCGCTGCCACGAGCGAAGTGCCGATCGCTTTCGTGGAGATTCAGGAAATCCAGGTGAAACACAAAGACGCATGACAAGCGGTCGAAAGTCGAAGGCCGGAAATCGAGGGCCGAGGGTCGAGAGCCAAAGCGATCACATGAAGTACCGCACCATTCTTTTGTTTGGCGCGCCCGGCGCCGGGAAAGGCACCCAGGGAAAAATCCTGGGTAACATTCCGAATTTTTTCCATTGCGCGTGCGGCGATGTGTTTCGCTCGCTGACAGCCAACACCCCGCTGGGCAGGGTTTTTATCGAGTATTCAAGCCGCGGGCAGTTGGTGCCGGACGAGCCGACGGTGGAACTGTGGCGCAGCTTCATCGAGAATTGTGAGCACAGCGGGCGCTTCAATCCGAAGCAGGACACGCTGGTCCTCGACGGCCTGCCGCGCAACGTGCGCCAGGCGGAAATGCTCAGCGATAGGCTGGACGTGCGGGCGATTTTTTATCTGCACTGCACGAACTTTAACGCGCTGGTCGAGCGCCTCCAGAAGCGCGCCCTCAAGGAAAACCGCCTGGACGACGCCAACCTCCAGGTCATCCGCGACCGGCTCAAGGTCTATGACCACGAGACCAAGCCGTTGCTGAATTTCTACGGCAAGAAGCTGGTCCATCGCATTGACTCCACCCAGACGCCGGTCAAAGTCCTGTGCGACATCCTTTGCGAGGTGGACAAGGTGATCAAATAATTTATGATTTGCAATTTACGATTGGCGCTGTAACGAGTTCGCGCTCGTAGATCGCAAATCGTAAATCGCAAATTCGCGCATGGCCGGATTGCGAATCATCTTCATGGGAACGCCGGAACTGGCTGCTGTCAGCCTCCAGGCATTGCTACACGAACCCGCCTTTCACGTCGTCGCGGTAGCGACACAGCCCGACCGGCCAAAGGGACGTGAATTGAAGCTCCAGCCCTCGCCCGTCAAGCAGATCGCCATGCGCGCCGGCCTGCCGGTGTTGCAGCCGGAAAAGGCGCGCGATGAGAATTTCATCGCCGAGCTGCGCCGGCTGGAGCCCGACCTCATCGCGGTGGCGGCGTTCGGCCAGATTCTGCCGAAAAGCATTTTGGAATTGCCGCGCTTCGGTTGCCTCAACGTTCATACGTCGCTCCTGCCAAAATATCGCGGTGCCGCGCCCGTCCAATGGGCGATCCTCAACAACGAGGCTGAGACAGGCGTCACCATTATGAAAATGGACGCCGGCTTGGACACCGGCGACATTCTCGCGCAGCGAGCGACGCCGATTCGGCCGGACGACAACGCCGAGACGTTGCACGACCGCCTGGCGCACATCGGCGCGGAACTGCTCGTGCAAACCGTTCAGGATTACGTCACGGGAAAAATCCAGCCGCACCCGCAGGACTCCGCACTCGCAACCCACGTCCCGAAGATCAAGAAGACGGACGGCCAGATTGATTGGCGACTGCCGGCTACCACGATTTGGAATCGCGTCCGCGCCTTCACACCGTGGCCGGGAGCGTTCACGTTCCTGTTCGGAGTCCCGGCAGGCAAGGTGGCAGCGGTCTCCGAGCCACCGGAAGGCGGAACTCCAAACACAGCACGACCGCAACTTCTGAAAATTTGGGAAGCCAATGTCGTATCCGCGGCCGGCGAACCGGGAAAAATTCTGACCGCGGACAAATCCGGAATCGTCGTTGGCTGCGGTGAAGGTTCGCTGAAAATCACGGTCCTACAGCGGGAAGGCGGACGAAGGATGTCTGCGCAGGAATTCCTCGCGGGGCATGCGCTCAAGTCCGGCCAGAAGTTCAACACCCAACCATAGATTTCGCGAATAGAGACTGGCGCGACTCTTCAGTTTCCACGCTGCCTTCGCGTTCGAAGCGAGGCCCCAGGTCGGCTGCTGGATGAGTCCGGCGTGCGCCTGCACGAGTTGACCGCCAGTTTTCCGAACCATCCGCGCTTTCCAATTCCGCAGAGAATGCCAGCCGGGCAGACTGGCTTTCTCCGAAGTCCCGCTTCGCCCAACAAAGCCGCAGACTTTCGTACTGGAAGTGTACAGAAACACCCGTTTTCTGGCACCGAGCGTACAGAGCACCCCGTTTTCTGTCACCGACACCAGACACCCTGCTATGCGTGGGAATCCTCTCCCGATTCATTTCGGAGGAAGAGGCGACAACTACGGGCTTTCCTTGATCAAGCATTAGAACCGGCACAACTGGCATAAAGCAAGCTTGATTCTAAACGATTTGGTTCATGAATCCGGTGGTAACCCGCAGATGCTTAAGTGCGGAAGCGGCCTGTTTACGTGCGGGATGGACGGTCGTTTTTATGCGAAGACGAGATTCAAATTGGGCAGACGAAGGTGGCTTCGAGTCACCTGTTGCATTGACTTGTGTCGGGCAGGATCGCAGGCACCGCGTCGCTCGTCATGGGGCCGCTCAGGGATCACCGGGAGCGTACGGCTGCTGGCCGGGAGGATTCCCCGGGTTACGAGCCTGTGGCGATGGTTCCTCTCCGATCTTGGCTGCCCAACACCGCCGCCCGTCCAATCCAAGACTCAATTGTGATTAAGAGCCTCCTCACAAAAGCCCGCAGCCTCGCGCAGAAACCGGCCGGAGAAAGCCCCGCCGCACCTGCGCCGGGTCATGCGGCACGGGAGTTGATTCCGTCAGGCGCGGCCACCAATGGTCCGGCCACGGAAACTCCCGCCGTCGCCGACTCGCGCCGTCGGGAGTCGAAGGGAGCGGAAGCTGACCGCGGCACACCCCAGCCGGATGCTGCCGGAAAAACGTCGAGTGGCGCCCGGAACGCGGACCTTCTGGCCAGTAAAGGCATGTGGATCCTCACAGTGGAACCTGCTTGCGCCGAAATGTTCGGATGGAAACCCAATGAGCTGGTGGCTCAGAAACTCGATGTATTGTTCAAGCCGGAGTCCAATGATGACCTCGCGCGGTCGCTGCAAAATCTGGACGTGTCGAGTTTCGCCAATCAGACCTGCTCGACCCGTGTCACCGCCCGGAGCAAGACCGGCGACGATTTCCAGACCGAGGTTACTCTCCAGCAGCAAAAAGTCGGGTCCGGTTTCCATTGGGCCGTTTCCTTTCGTTCCTTGACCGGCGAATCAGTCCATCGGATGCCGCAAAAGGCGGGCCCCGCGCAACCAACGGCTCAGCCCGCCAAAGACCAATCCCTAACGGGCGATTCTACAAAGACAATTCTCTTCATTGAAGATGATCCCTTGGTGCTCAAGTTGTACAAAGGTCGCCTGGAGCGCGAAGGCTTCCGCATCGAGTGTGCCGAGGATGGGTTGGTTGCACTTGAGTTGCTCCCCAAAATCCGGCCTGATCTGGTTGTCCTGGATTTGATGCTGCCCAAGTTGCATGGGCTGGAAGTGCTCAAATTCATCCGGGCAGATGTAAACCTGAAGGGCACGCCGGTGATCGTCCTCTCCAACGCTTACATGGAGGGCCTGGCCTCGAAAGCGATCGGGGCCGGCGCGAACAAGGGGATGCTCAAGACCCAGTGCACACCGACCAAGCTCATTGCGGTTATTCGGGAGTTGCTGCGTGCGGCTACCGCAGGCGATTTGCCGCCCGATGACCGCAGCGAGCCGGAGCCACAGGGGACCAATGCCGGCTCGGCGCATTCCGAAGAGTCTGCGCTTGCCAACGCGCGCGCCGAACTCCTGGCCGATGGACCTCTGGAAATCGTCAAGATGCGCCAGGAGTGTTTGAACTACATCAAAGCGGTTGGCACAAAGGAGAGCCTGAATTGTCTGAACGACCTCCATCGGCGAGTGCGGTTTTTCGGCGGACGCGCCTGGCTAAGTGGCCATTCCAGTATTGGCGATTTGACCAGCGCCTTCGAAGCAACGCTTTTTGACATCGTGTTCAAGGGTTCGGACCCCACGCCCTCGGTCCTCCAAACCATCGCCCAAGCGGTGGATTGCCTCGGACGGATTTTAATTCCAGGCAATCCCAACTTCGCCCCACGAAACCGGAGATCCAAGGTATTGGTCGTGGACGATGACGCCGTCTTCAACTACACGACGACCGTGGCCCTCAATCGCGCCAACCTCGACGTGGTTTGCGTGCAAGACCCCGCAGCCAGCCTGCAGATGATGCAAGCCGACCGCTTCGACATCGTGCTGTTGGACATCAACATGCCCGGCATGGATGGGTTCGCGGTTTGTAAGGCATTGCGCCAGATCCCTGCGTACAAATCCATACCCGTGATCTTCGTCACGAAGCACAGCGAATTCCAGAATCGCGCCCGCAGCATCATCGCCGGTGGCAACGATCTGTTTGTCAAACCCATTGCTCCGTTGGAACTGGGTCTCAAAGTCACCATGCGCCTGCTGGATCCGGGCGTTCAACCTCAAAAATCTGACTCGGAAAGCGCAACGGGTGCTCCAGCCCCGACAACATCCGAATCGCGCATTAGTTTCCGAGGCGAATCATCGCGAGCCGTCGAAGTTCCAACGAAGGACCGGGAGTTGGGGAGAAACGGAGACGCTTCGCTTCCCAAGGATGAACTACCAGTGGAAAACCACGCAGCCGAGAATGGCCGGCCTCAGGGAGGCGGGCCACCGACACAGATTCCTGGCCTGGATCAGCCTGAGCAGCCGCAGGCCGTTGCCATTGAGAGCGGAGAGCCGAACCAGGCCGAGAACCCCGCCGGGAAGGTACACGAGGAAAGCGAAGCGTGGTGCCGTCAGTTGACCCAGGATCTGGCCAAATTGCGCCAGGAGCGCGAAGCGCTCGACGCCCAGTACGCCAAGAAGCAGCAGCTGTCGGTGGAATCAGCCAAGCGTTTTGCGGAACTGGAGAAGCAACTGAGCCAGAGCGCGGCGGAGTCGAAACAGGCGACCCGGCAGGAATCACACACGCACTACGCTCAACTGGAAAAGGATCTAGCCAAGCTGCGCCAGGAACGCGCAGCGCTCGACGGCCAGTATGCCGGGGAGCAGCAGGTGTGGCTCGCCTCAGGCCAGCGTCTTGCGGAACTGGAGAAGCAGTTGCGCCAAAGCGCAGCGGAGTGGAAGCAGCAGGCGGAGGAATTGCGCAAGCAACTGGCAGTAAAAACGACCGCGAATCAAGTACTCGAGGCGGATCGCCAGGAATCACAGACGCGCAACGGCCAACTGGAGAACGAACTGGCGGGCTTGCAGCAGGCCCGCGCCGAACTGCATGGCAAGTATGCCCGGGAACAGCAGGTCGCGCAGGAATCGGGCAAGCGCATCGCGGAACTGGAGAAGCAACTGGGCCAGAGCGCGGCGGAGTGGAAGCAGCAGGTCGAAAACTTACGCACTCAACTCGACACGACAACCGCAGCGAACCAACAAGCCGAGGCGGATCGGCAGGAAGCGCAGGCGCGCCATGCTCAACTGGAGCAGGAATTGGCGGGCTTGCAGCAGGCCCGTGCCGAAGTGGATGGCCAGTATGCCAAGGAGCAGCAGGCCGCGCAGGAATCGGGCAAGCGCATCGCCGAACTGGAGAAGCAACTCAACCAGAGCGCGGTGGAGTGGAAGCAGCAGGCCGAAAACCTACGCACTCAACTCGACGCGACAACCGCGGCGAACAAACAAGCCGAGGCGGATCGGCAGGAAGCGCAGGCGCGCCGCGCTCAACTGGAGCAGGAACTGGCGGGCTTGCAGCAGGCGCGCGCCGAACTCGATGGCCAGTATGCCAACGAGCAGCAGGTCGCGCAGGAATCAGGCATGCGCATCGCCGAACTGGAGAAGCAACTGAGCCAGAACGCAGCGGAGGCGAAACAGCAGGCCGAACACTTACGCACCCAACAGGCGGCGATCGTTGCGGCGAACAAGCAAGCCGAGGCGGATCAGCAGGAAGCGCAGGCGCGCCATGCTCAACTGGAGCAGGAACTGGCAGGCTTGCAGCAGGCCCGCGCCGAACTGGATGGCCAGTATGCCAAGGAACAGCAGGCCGCGCAGGAATCGGGCAAGCGCATCGCCGAACTGGAGAAGCAACTCAACCAGAGCGCGGTGGAGTGGAAGCAGCAGGCCGAAAACCTACGCACTCAACTCGACGCGACAACCGCGGCGAACAAACAAGCCGAGGCGGATCGGCAGGAAGCGCAGGCGCGCCGCGCTCAGCTGGAGCAGGAACTGGCGGGCTTGCAGCAAGCGCGCGTCGAACTCGATGGCCAGTATGCCAAGGAACAGCGGGTCGCGCAGGAATCGGGCAAGCGCATCGCCGAACTAGAGAAGCAACTGGGCCAGAGCGCGGCGGAGTGGAAGCAGCAGATCGAAAACTTACGCACTCAGCTCGACACGACAACCGCGGCGAACAAACAAGCCGAGGCGGATCGGCAGGAAATGCAGGCGCGCCACGCTCAACTGGAGCAGGAACTGGCGGGCTTGCAGCAGTCCCGCGCCGAACTGGATGGCAGGTATGGCAAGGAGCAGCAGGCCGCGCAGGAATCGGGCAAGCGCATCGCCGAACTGGAGAAGCAACTGAGCCAGCAGTCCGAACACTTACGCACCCAACAGGCGGCGATCGTTGCGGCGAACAAGCAAGCCGAGGCGGATCGGCAGGAAGCGCAGGCGTGCCGCGCTCAACTGGAGCAGGAACTGGCAGGCTTGCAGCAGGCCCGCGCCGAACTCGATGGCCAGTATGCCCGGGAACAGCAGGTCGCGCACGAATCAGGCAGGCGCATCGCCGAACTGGAGAAGCAACTGAGCCAGAGCACAGCGGAGGCGAAGCAG
>CAZNOE010000320.1:0-6820 GCA_964574525.1 uncultured Bifidobacteriaceae bacterium | reverse complement strand
TGTTCTAAACATGAAATCCTTATTTCAACAGCAGTGCACCCTGGCCCTCTCCCCCCAGGGAGAGCGGACAGCCGTCGAGGGCCGTTTGGAATTCGGCCACCCGTCGGCCTGTCGCCGCGTTCGATTTTTCAGCGCGAGGGACAAACGCATTGCCCGTCGCTTTCGGGACGAGCGAGGCCGGCGAAAGATTCTCCCTCCCCATGAACCCGTGCGCAAGAGCGGGAGCAAGCTCCACGCACTTCAAACGCTCCGCGCTTTCGGAAGGCCTCTCAAGTCGCGAAGCGTTTGGAGTGCGCCCGGCTTGCCGGCGCTTTCGGTTCAGGGGTACAAGGCGCGAATGTTTTCGGGGAAAGCTCTCCTTGGGGGGGGCCGGGGTGAGGGCGAGCGTGTCATTCCCATTCCGTTGAAAATGTCGAAGAAGCAATTTTTGAGATGCAGTCTTCATCGCGCTACTTCCCCTCCAGATGAACCAGCGCCATGACCTCCAGCACGCGCACGGCAATGAGCACGTAGGCCGCGAGCAACAACCCGCTCCAAAGCTTCCAATGTTTCCACTGTCTCAGCCGGTTCACGCCCAGCCACAGGTTGAGCAGCGTCAACGTCGCAGCGACGGCAATCACGCCCCAGCCAATGACCCCCTGGATGAGCGAACTGCCGAGCAAATCTCCCGACCGGCTGCGCGCCACCAGGCCCAGGGCCAAAAGCGTGGCACACACCAGCAGGTTGCGGAAGTGCTCCAGAATATCCCTGGCGATGGCCTGAACTCGCGCGTTGCGCGTTGCTGCCAATGTGTCGTGCATGGTTGAGTTCGGGGTCTGCGCTCAAAAATGGAAACCAAAGCCCACCAGCAAACCGTGCATGTCCAGGTTCAACGCGTAACCGTTCCGGCTGTATTCCTCATGGAGATAGCGATAGCCAAATGTGATGGAGCAACAATCGTTGAACCGGTAACTCGCGCCGCAGAATACTTCCCACGCGATGTCCGCCGACACGCCGAACCCGCCGACGGTGCCTTTGGCCACGAGCGACCACTTCGGGGACAGGTCGTAGCGCATGTCCGCGCCGATCAACGGGTCTGCCCACGTCTTGTCGCCGCTGCGGCTAAAGCCCGGCAGCGCGCCGCTCGAATACTCCAGGTCCTCGCTCACATACCAGAGTCGCGCTCCGGCCAGCGCATCCACGTGAAACTTCCCGTGCAACGGCAGGCTGTAAGTCAGCGCCGCGGTCGTGTGAATGAAGTCCGACTGCAAATCCCCGGTGGAAAACGCGGGGCCGGGATTGACCGCTTCGGTGTCGAGCCGCATCCAGGCGAAGTCAACGAACAACCCGAACGACCGGTAGCGCGCCTGCGCCGCGAGCATCGCGCCGCCGCTGATCTTTGTCTCGAACCGGTCAACGCCCGCAGGCGTTGTCAGGGGCAAGTTCGGCAGCGTGGTTTCAACATCAACGCTCGCGGCCCACAGATAGGGGGTCACATCAAAGGACCAATCACCCGCGGCGGCCTTCAGGCTTGCCGTTGCCAGGATCAGGCAGCCGATGACTTTCACTTTTTGGCGGAACGAGCGGTTGAGTGAGGTTGTTGTGGTAATCATGATTTCGGGGGAACAAGGAATAGTCTTCATTTTGTGTTGGAATGTTGGGTTGTCTGTATGGGGTCAGGTTGATTTATTGTTTCAGTATCGGGTCAGGTTGATCGTGCAGCCACGCCAGGGCCTCAGATTTCGCGCTGAAGGCATTGGTCTTCATCCCGAGATTCATGGCCACAGTGACTCCGAAGCGCTCAGGATCAAGCAGGTCAGGTTGCAAAGCAAACGAAACCGTCACGAGCGCTTTGGCCTCGAACGCGAAGTCGCGAGCGATCCAGTAACGGTCCGCCACCGTCGGACTTGGAAAACCACCCAACTGAGTCGCATCAATCAGGAGACGGCCAATTCCGTTTTCCCGGGCGAAGATAATGGCCTGCTTGCAAAGCTCCACGCCCTCGGAAAGCGAAACGTTTCCCGCCGGATGGTAGCAGGCAAAGCCTTCTTCCAGGTCGAAGTCGCTGCGCAAGTTGGTTTCCGGCTTGGTCATGTTTGGTTTGCTGTTGGCCGTCAAAAATGGAACGTGAATCCGATCTGCGGTCCTTGCATCAGCACGTTGTAACGGAACAGACTTCCGCCGCTGCCATCTTTGTAGTCGTTAAAGACCCAGCGATAGCCCAATTGCGCCGAGCCCCACTTCGCGAAACGCCAGTTGAGGTAGGGAAACGCCTGCCACGTAAGGTCCGACCCCACACCGAATCCCCCGATGTCGCCGCGCACGTCAAAGCTCAGGCTCTTGGTCAGCGGCAGACTACCTTTCGCGCCAATGATCGGGTCATACCATTCCTGCGTGCCGGTCGGATTGCGGCCGAACGGCCCGCGGATTTCGCCGCTGAGGTTGTTGTAGCGGACGCCGGCGAGCGGTTCGAAATACTTGCAGACGCGGTAACTGATCGTCGGCTCGACGAGCCATTGGTCAATGTCGGCGCTGACCGGGCCTTTGGAGATGCCCAGCCCGACGTAACTGATTTCAGTAGTGAGAGCCCAGCGGTCGTAACCGACCCGAAAGCTGCCCGCGGCACCGAATTCGAGGTTGTCCACGACCGTACCGAAGTCCACATCCACGTTGGCGGTGACGCCTTTGGCTGTGACGTTGCCGGACATGCCGGCGAGGAGCATGTAGAGCGACGTGTCGAAGCTCCATTTGCTGGGCTCCTCGGCGCGCAAGCCCGACGGCAGAAGCGAGCTGATAAGTGCGAGGGGGATCAGGAGTTTCTTTTTCATGGCGGTTTTCATTGTCTTGTTCGGGTTCTGATTCGCTGATGAACTCTCGAAGCAGCAGATGCCTGTTCAGTTCTTCCGGTAACCTGAGTTATCCACGGCCACCTTGATTTTCTTGGCCGGGGCGTTGAGCGTGATCGCATCGGCGTAGGTCGTCCCGTCATTTAGTGAAGCCATCCGCGCGTCGAGGCTCACGGCGTCCTTCGCGTCTTCGAGCCAGGTCTTCACCGTCAGGCCGAGCAGGCGGTTGTTCGTCACGTCAATCTCCACGCCCAGCGTGTCGCCCGGCTTCAAGTAGTCGCGGAAGTTCAACCGCACGCGCTTGCCCGGTTGGAGAATGTCCACGGAAACTCTGCCGGCGTCCTTGGCCGCCTGGATCAGGACGGGCATCGGGGGCACGTAACTCTTCACCAACCCGACGGCTTGTTGCATGTAATCGGTCAGCTCCTCTTTTTTGTTCGCGGCGATCTTGCCGCGCAGGCCGCGCTTTTTTTCCGCCGGCGGCGGGGTGGTCAACGGGACTTTCGTCACGCCGCCGTCCGCGCCGTAATAGCAGCGGTTGAGTTTGCGGGATTTCTCCTCGCCCTTGAGGCTGACCACGGTGGTCTCGACCCACTCGTATTGTTTCAGGGCCGCCTGGCTTGCGGCCAGGGAAGCCTTGAGCGTGGCCACGCGTTCTTCGACGGGTTGCTGGGCGACGGCAGGGTTGCTGAGGGTGAGGAGCAAGGCGCAGAGCCAGGTGGATTTAAGTATGTTTTTCATAATCAGTAATCAGTGTTCAGTGTTCAGTAAGAGTTCAGTCCTTTTTCGTTTCGGGTTGCGATTTTTGCAGTGAGATGGCGAGGGCCTCGGTGTAGGTGACGACGACGGTGTCGCCAAGGCGGAGTTGCTTGAGGTTGTCAACATTCTCGGCGCGGATGGTGCCGGTATTTCCCAGCGGACCTTGCAGCGTGACCGATTGCGTCGGGAGATCGAGACCGACGACTGTGGCCACGACCTTGAACGCGCGCAACGCGCCACCGGCCGGCGACGCGCCTTTCGGTGCGCGCACCGTGCCCGCGAGGACGGTAAGTGGAGTTTTCTTCTCCTCCTCCGTCGGCGCGCGCAGTTCGCCCGCCAGCGAGACGTAATAATCCGCCGTCACTTCGTCGCCGGCCTTGACTTCATTCAAACGCTTGACGCGCTCGTCCACGACGAAGGTGACGACGTTGCCCAGCGGGCCTTTGAGAGTGACTTCGCGTTTCGCCTGGTCAATGGCCTCCACCTTCGCGGTCACGGTGACGAGGATCGTTCGTTCCGCGCTCAAGGGCTTCGACCCGGTCGGTTTGGTTTCCTGCGCCGGCGCGTTGAGCGCCAGTGCGGCGCCGAGAACGACGCCAAGGAACAGGGATGATCTGATGGTTGTTTTCATAATTCGTGTTCGTGTGACTGTCATGGTTGTGTGTGTTCAGGGATCGATTTGTTGTTTGCTGATGGCGGTATGGATTTGAAGCAGAGGCACGCGACGCACCAGACCGCCAGCGCCGTGTGCAATCCTACGGCGGGCCACAGGCCGGCGCCGGACAGGCCCAAGCCAAACCCCGCGTGCGCAAGCACCGCGACGGCCGCGACGTTATAAAGCAACAGGGCCGCGACGATGCCGCGCGCCGCGCAACTCTTTCCGTCGCCGCGGGCGAGCCAGCAGGCGAGGCCGAGCGCAAGTAGCGCTGCTCCGGCCACGCGGGCCACCACCAATCCGCCGGGCGTATCGAGCGAAGCGCCGACCAGCACTGAAACCGGCAACGCCGGCGCGAGCGCGAGAGCGAGGCCGGTTCCAATCTCAAGCGCTGCGGTCACAATGAGCAGGGTTTTCATGGTTGTGTTTTTCGGAAATTGAACAGGAGCAAATGGAGGCAACGGAGAGGATTCCGTTTCTCCGTTCGCTCCGGTTGAATCGGAGCGCGGACTTCAGTCTGACTTCAGTCCGCTTCAACGCGCGAGTTGGGGAAGCGTCTCGAAAATTCCGTGCGTCTGTTTTCATTCGTTCGTTGAGGCGGGATAAATCCCGCGTTCCGATTGTTGCTGCGCCCGCCGTGCGCGACGGCGGGCGCAGTTGCTCCGTCATCTACTGGGCAATGGCGATGGCGGCGTGGGCTTGCTTCATCTTCTGCTCATCCGCCGCGGCCAGTGACGCTGGCGTCAAGTCAATGACGACCTTCTTGATCTCGCCAGTGAATTTAAACGGCACGTGGTAGTCCTCGCTCACGGGCGTGCCGGTGTCCTCGCCGCAGTCCAGAGTTTCGTCCGCCGAGATGCGGAACGGGATGGTCGCTGCGAGGCGACCGCTGGCCACGGTCTTGCCGTCCACCTGCATCGTCGCCACGCCGCCCTTGCCGATGCCGCCGCCGTCATACTTGAAGTCATACACGATGGTGTGTTTGCCCGGCGCGAGTTTGTTCTTGCCGACGATGGTGGTGCGCGCGACGCCGACGAGGTTGTAGTGGAAGACGGGCTTGCCTTTGAGCAGGTAAAGTCCCCAGCCGTTGAAGCGCCCGCCATGCGTGATCACAACTCCTTCCGCGCCGTTGTGCGGAATTTCCACCTCGGCCCGAATCTGCCAGGACCGGTTTTTCGTGTCCGGTGCCGTGCCCTCGGGGATGCGCACGAGGCCGGGGTAATAGGTGAATTCCTCGCGCCCGCGCGTCAGGCTGGGGCGGAGACTTACGTCGAACCGCTCGATCTTGCTGTTGTCAATCGGCAGCACGTTGTATTTCTCCGCCTCCTTCAGGAAAACCTCCTGCAACTCCTTGAGCTTGGCCGGCTCCTGGGCGGCGAGGTTGTTCGCCTCGCTGAAGTCCTCGGCGACGTGATAGAGTTCCCACTTGTAATCGTTCACGTCGGGGTTCACGCCCATCACCCACGGGGCCATCGCTGGCGTGGTGCAGGCCACCCAGCCGTCGTGATAAATTGCGCGGTTGCCCATCATCTCGAAATACTGCGTCGGGTGTTTCGTCGGCGCTTTGGCGTCGTCGAACGAATAGACCATGCTCACGCCCTCGAAGGGTTTTTGCGCGACGCCGTTGAGGGTGGTGGGCGCGGGCACGCCGACCGCTTCGAGCAACGTCGGCGCGATGTCAATGACGTGATGGAACTGCGGGCGGATGCCGCCCTTGTCCTTGATGCGCGCAGGCCAGGAAATGACGAGGCCGTTGCGCGTACCGCCCCAGTGCGAGGCGATCTGCTTAGCCCATTGGAACGGCGTGTCCATCGCGTGCGCCCAGCCAACCGGGTAGTGGTTGAAGGTCGTCGGGCCACCGAGTTCATCCATGCGGCGGATGACTTCCTTGGGGTCCTCCGGGATGCCGTTGAAGATGGCCATCTCGTTGAGCAATCCGTTGGGCGTGCCCTCGGCGCTCGCGCCGTTGTCGCCCTGGATGTAGATGACCAGCGTGTTGTCCAGTTGGCCCTGCTCCTGGATCGCGTCGAGGATGCGGCCCATCTGGTAATCGCAATGCGCCAGCGCGGCGGCATAGACTTCCATCATGCGCGCGGCGACTTTCTTCTGCTCGGGATTGAGGCCGTCCCACGCCGCGATCTCCTTGGGCCGCGGCGTCAGCTTCGCGTTCGCCGGGATGATGCCCAGCGCTTTTTGGCGGGCGAAAGTTTCCTCGCGTTGCTTGTCCCAGCCCTGATCGAACTTGCCTTTGAACTTCGCGATCCAGTCCTTGGGCGCGTGATGCGGCGCGTGCGCCGTGCCGGGCACGTAGTAGGCCAGCCAGGGTTTCTGCGGCGCGACCGCGTGCAACATGCGGATGCGGTCAATGCAATGATCGGCCATGTCCTTGTCGAAGAAATAATCCTTCTGGTCGTGCGGCGGCTCGACCGGTTTGGTGTTCTCGAAGAGCGCGGGCGCCCACTGGCTGGTGTCGCCGCCGATGAAGCCGTAGAAGTATTCGAAGCCCAGCCCGTTCGGCCACAGATCGAACGGCCCGGCGGCGCTGCTGCGCCAGTCGGGGACGTTGTGGTTCTTGCCGTAC
>CAZNOE010000319.1:0-6899 GCA_964574525.1 uncultured Bifidobacteriaceae bacterium | reverse complement strand
GTCATCAAGGAACGAAAAGTTTTCGGCATCACGAGCCAGGGCATGATGTGTTCGCCGCAGGAGCTTGGTTTGGCCGAAGACGCTGATGGAATCATCATTCTGAAGCAGGAGGCCAGGGTTGGCCAGCCGTTCGCCGAATATCTCGGCCGGACCGGCGGCGATGTGGTGTTCGACCTGGAGGTAACGCCGAACCGGCCCGATCTCAATAGCGTCATCGGCATTGCGCGCGAAGTTGCGGCGGTGACGGGAAACAAGCTGAAGTTGCCAGAAATCAATCTGGTAGGGACGCGTTCCACCGCGTCCCAAACTTCTTCCCGAAAAGATGGGGACGCGGTGGAACGCGTCCCTACCACGGGTGAGTTGGTCGCGGTCCGAATTGAAGATGCGGAGCTTTGTCCGCGCTACACTGCGCGGATCGTCAAAGGTGTGAAGATTGGCCCAAGCCCCGATTGGTTGCGCTCCACGTTGGAAAAGGTCGGCATCCGCAGCATCAACAACGTGGTGGATGTGACGAATTACGTAATGCTCGAATGCGGTCAGCCGTTGCACGCATTTGACTATCACCTCGTAGGACAGGCGTCGCGCCTGTCTCAAACTGAAAATGGAAAAGACGGAGACAGGCGCGACGCCTGTCCTACTATCGTCATCCGTCACGCGCAGCACGGGCAGTTGTTCGTCACGCTCGACGGGCAGAAGCGCACGCTGACGAGCGAGATGCTTTTGATCGCCGACGAACAGAAGGGCATTGCCCTTGCCGGAGTCATGGGTGGACAGAACACGGAGATCAACGAGCGCACACAGGATGTGCTCATCGAGAGCGCGTATTTCCAGCCCGCGAACATCCGGCGCACGAGCAAGGCGCTTGGACTGCGCAGCGAATCGAGTTATCGCTTCGAACGCGGCGCGGACATCGCCATAACGGACTGGGCAAGCCAGCGCGCGGCGATGCTGATTCTGGAAACGGCCGGGGGCCAACTTGCCAAAGGCGTAACTGACGCGTACCCCCAGCCCGCCGAGCCGAAACAAGTCGCGCTGCGATACGCGAAGACCAATGCCCTGCTCGGGATTGAAATCCCATCGGAGCAACAGGTGAAGCTCCTGGTGAGCCTGGGGCTGTCCGGCGCAGCGGATGAATCCGCAATCCGTCCCGCGCCTGCGGGACAATCCGCAATGTTTTCAATCCCGACGTGGCGTGTGGATCTCAAGCGCGAGGCGGACTTGATCGAAGAAATCGAGCGGCTGCACGGTCTGGAAAAAGTTCCGGCCACCCCGCCGCGCGGCGCGATTGGCTCAAATCCGTTTGACACGGTCCATGATGAAATCGCCGCGGTGCGGCAAATCCTGTGCGGGCTGGGGTTGAACGAAGCGCAAGGACAAACGCTCGTGTCGAGCGCAGAGTTCGGAGCGGGCAGCGGCGATTCTTTGCGTCTGGCCAATCCGCTAAGTTCGGACATGGATGCTCTGCGACCCAGCTTGCTGCCAGGTTTGATTCACTCGCTGCGCCACAACATTGCGCGCAAGAGTTACGACGCAGCGTTGTTTGAAGTCGGGCGCGTGTTTACGCAAGGTGGCAGGGACGCTTCGCCGAAGCATCCGAATGGTGCGGCGAGTTGGTCCCATCTGGAAGGGCGACGCGTGGCGATCGCGGTGACCGGCCGCCGCAATCAAGTTTTCTGGAGTGGTAGCGAACGGGACGCGAAATTCGACATGTTCGACGCCAAGGGAATGATCGAGGAATTGCTGGAGCAATTCGGCATTCGTGGCCTGAGTTTTTCCCGCCGGGCCGAGGCCACGGAACTGTTCCTGGAATCCGCCACGCTCCATCTCGGCAAACAACCGCTGGGCGAAGTGGGCCAGCTTTTGCCAGCGGTGGCGAGGAAATATGACCTGCGCGATACAGTCGTGCTCGCGGAATTGAACCTGGATCTGCTCCTTGCGCGACGAGCCTCCGGCAAATCGTTCAAGCCGCTGCCGCAGTTCCCCGCGATCCGTCGCGACGTGGCGATGCTCGTGCCGGAGGCGACGGCGCATGAAACCGTGTTGCAGACTGTGAGGCAAGCCAAGGCGCCGAACCTGGAATCAATGGAGTTGTTCGACGTATTTCGCGGCAAGAACGTGCCGGAAGGTCACAAGAGTCTGGCATACGCGTTCACCTATCGCCACGCGGAGCGCACGCTGACCGACGCTGAAGTCAACACGGCGCATGACAAGCTGGTCGAGCAATTTCGCCAGAAGCTCGCAGCCGTCATCCGCTAACTCCGGCGCCAATCGAATGACCCATCGCCAAACCCCGTCAAATTCCCACGATCATGAAAACATCTGCAAAAAACAATCGGTCTCTTGTCACCGGTAACGGCCCGGAAGGGTCAGACGAGTCGCCGCACTGACAAGGTTGGACTCGTCTTATTCGCAGCACTTTTGGGCGTCCTGGCCGGATGCACTACCTACGTGGAACATCCACGCCCCGTGGTTTACGAAGAACCGCCGCGCGTGCAGCCGTTGCCCCCGCCACCGCCGATCACCACGGTCGAAGTCGTGATTCGGTCCGAGGAGGATTTTTATCAACCGCTCAGTCCATACGGACGGTGGGAAGTAGTCGGTTCTTATGGCCGCTGCTGGATCCCGGCCCGGGTGGAAGCTGATTGGCGGCCTTACTGCAATGGCAGTTGGGAACGCACCGACGCCGGCTGGTATTGGGTGAGCGATGAGCCGTGGGCTTGGGCCACCTATCACCATGGTCGGTGGGATTTCAGCGCTGGCATAGGCTGGTACTGGGTGCCGCGAACGCAATGGGCTCCGGCATGGGTTTCCTGGCATCACGGCGGTGGATTCGTCAGCTGGGCGCCGTTGCACCCTTCAGCGAGAATTGGAGGCGGCGGCAATGTAGAGGTGGACGCGCGCGTCATCGCACCGCGCGCGTATGTTGTGGTTGAAGAACGAAAGTTTCTGCAGCCCGTCCGTCCCACTACCGTCGTCGTCAACAACACGACGATCATCAACAAGACCGTCAATATCACGAACGTCAAAGTCGTCAACAACACCGTCATCAACGAAGGTCCGCAAACCCAGATCATCGAAAAAGCCAGCGGACGGAAGGTCCACGCGGTGCCGGCCCGCGAACTGCGTCACCGGACGGAAGCTGCAGTCGTCACCAAAGAGCGAATCCCCCCCGCGATCGTGGAGCGGAAAGTTGAGCCGCCGGCCCGGTCCGAAGTTGGACCTCGGGAACGGAAAGCCAATCTCGATGCCGAACGCCGCGCGAACGAAGCGAAGAAAGCCGAAGCGGATGCCCAACGAAACGCCCGGGACGCGGAGAAGAAAACCCAAGCCGAAGCGGAGCGACGCGCGAGGGAAGTCGAAGCGAAAACTCAGGCAGAACAGCGAAAGGCCAGAGACTTGGAACGCAAAGCCCAACTTGACGCGGAACGCCGCGTTGGCGAAAGCGAAGAAAGCTGAGGCTGATGCTCAACGAAACGCAAGAGACGCAGAGAAGAAAGCCCAAGCCGACGCCGAACGGCGCGCGAAAGCTGGGCGTGCTCCTGTTTGAGTTTTCACGCTTCTGGCCAACCGGCTACGAACGTGGATGCGATTTCGTCAACGAGCTCGACGCGTTCCTAGCCGTCCACAATTTTCTTCCGGCAGTCGGTTCGGCGGTGTAGCGTCACCGCGAAACCCAAGTCATTGCGCCTTTGCGTTCATGACACCGGACAAGCCAACACGCGACGAACTCATCCAAAAGGACATCGAGGATTTGAAGCGGCTGGGTTACGGCCAGCAACTCTTCCGGCAGATGGGCGGGTTTTCCAATTTCGCCATCTCGTTCTCAATCATCTCGGTCCTGACCGGCGCGATCTTGTTGTATGGCTACGGGCTGAAATTCGCTGGACCAGTCATCAACTCCGTGGGTTGGCCGGTCGTGAGCCTCTTCACACTCTGCGTCGCCGCGAGCATGGCGGAACTGGCTTCGGCGTATCCCACTGCCGGCGGACTTTACTTTTGGGCCTTTCGGCTCGGTGGGAAAAAATGGGCGTGGACGACTGCGTGGCTGAATGTGATCGGACAGGTGACCATCACCGCGGCCATCAATGTGGCCGCAGCGATGTATTTGATCGGCGCCGCGACGCGCATTCTCAATATCCCTGCCGACACTCATGTGCCGATCTTCGGGTCGCTGACCAACTGGTATTTCCAGATCTTCGTCATGGTGCTCATCATGATTCCGCAAATCCTGATCAACATCTTCGGCATTCGACTCACCGCGCGCCTGAATGATCTTAGCGTCTGGTGGCACATCGGAGGCGTGGCGCTGATCGCCGGGTTGCTCACCTTCTTCGGAAAACATCATAACTCCCTGGGCTTCCTTTTTTCCAGCGTGACGACCGTCAACCCGCTTGAAGCTTCTTCCGCCGATTTGGGTGGCGGACATATCGTTCCGGCGCTGGTGTTTGGCGATTTTAAAATCGCTTCCCCACTGTTTGCGCTCTTTCCGCAGCTTGCCGGTTTCTACCACGCGGCGCCATTCGCCTTGGTCTTTGTTTTGGGTTTGCTTCAGGCCCAGTGGACTTACACGGGCTACGACGCCTCGGCGCACACGGCGGAGGAAACCGTGATGGCGCGGATGAATTCAGCGTGGGGCGTGTTCCTATCCGTGGCCGTTTCAGCCGTCGTCGGCTACATCCTGCTTTTGATTCTCACCTGGTGCATCCCGAACGGCGACGTGGCCACCACCGCCAACGATGCCTACCCCGTGCTGCAGATTTGTTACAGCAACCTCGCGCCGTTCGCGGCGAATCTGATCGCAGTTATCATTGGTGGAGCAATGTGGCTGTGCGGTTGTTCGTCCATCACTTCGATGGCGCGGATGTGGTACGCCTTCGCGAGAGACGACGGCATGCCCGGCTCGCGCTGGATCAAGCGCGTCAATCCGCGCTACCGCACGCCGGTCTGGTCCATCCTGATCACCAGCGCGCTGGCCGTGTTGATTTGTTTCTACGCCGCCGCTTATTCCGTGGTCACTTCGATCAGCACGATCACGCTTTACCTGGCCTACGTGATTCCGATTTATCTCAATTGGCGCAACAAACGCCGGCGGCAGGGCGAATACTCGACACCCGAAACGTCCCAGTGGAACCTGGGCCGCTGGGGAGCGCCGATCAACATCATCGCGATCGCCTGGACGATTTTCATCGCCATCATTTTCAGCATCCCGCCAAACGAACTGGTGCTGTGGAGCATGTTGCTGCTGGCGGTGCTGATGCTCGTTTACTGGAAGCTTCGTGCCCGGCATTCTTTCCACGGACCCGCTAAGCCGGAACGATGCAGTTGATCGGGGAGCGCCCGCGTCTCGCGGGCTGTCGTCGCCGTCCCGGCGACGACAGCCAACCACTAACTTTCCTGAACGATTCGGTGTGGGGAAAATGGTGGGCTCGATGTGTTCGGCGCGACGCCGAACGCTGCACGCCGGAGGCGTGCGCTCCCCATTTGAACTGCATCGTTGGCCAAGCTTTTCCGATACACCGCTTTCACCTGCCCACTTTCTCACTTTCTCACTTTCCCTCCGGCTTGTAGCCTACGCCCGATGCTCAACTACATCTGGCTCGGCTTGGTCGTGGCCGCAGTGTTGATTGGCGCGGGCAACGGGTCGCTCGACGAGGTGAGCAAGGCCGCGTTCGAGCGCGCGGAATACTCGGTGATGAAACTCGCGCTGCCGCTGGCGGGGATCATGGCGTTGTGGCTGGGCGTCATGCGGCTCGCCGAAAAGGCCGGGCTGATCCAGGTCATGGCGCGCGCGCTGCGTCCCGTGATGCGGCGGCTTTTTCCCGAGGTGCCGCCCGAACATCCTGCGATGGGTTCGATGTTGATGAACATGGGGGCAAACATCCTGGGCCTCGCCAATGCCGCCACCCCGCTGGGCATCCGCGCGATGAAGGATTTGGAAACACTCAATTCGCGTCCGGGCATCGCCACGAATGCGATGTGTACGTTTCTCGCCATCAACACGAGTTCCATTCAGTTGATTCCGGCGACGGCCGTTGCGGTGATGGCAGTCAACGGCTCGAAAAATCCGTCGGCCATCATCGGCACGGCGATTATTGCGACCACGTTTTCAACCATCGCCGGCATCACCGCGGTGAAGTTGCTGGAAAAACTGCCGGGCTATCGTCTGCCGCCAGTGCCAGTAAGAGAGACAGGGGAATCCCCTCTCTCTGCCCTCTCCCCATCGGATGGGGAGAGGGTGTCCGAAGGACGGGTGAGTGAAAATGAAGCCTCAAGCCTTGTCGCACCGTTGAATTGGTTCGGCTGGATGTCGCTGTGTTTGTTTAGTGCGGTTTTTGTTTGGGCGTTTTTGCGCGTCGGGTTTCCGGAAGTGTTCGGGCGCGAGGCATCAGCGGAATTGGCCAGGCAGAACGGTTTTCTTCGCGCGGTCAACGCCGTGTCGCTGCTTTCGATTCCCTTTCTGCTCTCGTTCTTCCCGCTTTATGCCGCGTTGCGCAAGGTGAAGGTGTATGAGGAATTCGTCGAAGGCGCGAAGGAAGGTTTCCAGGTATCGGTAATGATCATCCCCTATCTCGTGGCGATTCTGGTGGCGATTGGAATGTTCCGCGCCGCGGGCGGCATTGAAATGCTCTCGACGGTATTGAAGCCGGCTCTCGACCTCGTGCATTTCCCGACGGAGTTGGTGCCGATGTGCCTGGTGCGTCCGCTGAGCGGCAGCGGTACGCTGGGCTTGTTCACCGACCTCGTGAAACAATTCGGCCCGGACAGTATGATCGCGCGCATGGGCGGCACGATTTTCGGCAGCACGGAGACGACGTTCTATGTGATCGCGGTGTATTTCGGCGCGGTGAACGTGCGGCGCACGCGCCACGCCGTGCCGGCGGGATTGATTGCGGATGCGG
>CAZNOE010000318.1:0-6901 GCA_964574525.1 uncultured Bifidobacteriaceae bacterium | reverse complement strand
GTTGCCTCTTCCTTGGACGGTTCCAAGCTCGTGGCGACAATCAAGCCTGGTCAGATTTACACCTCGGGCAACTCTGGGGCAAACTGGGGCTTGCAGGCGCTCTCGCCGGCGCTGAGTTGGAATTCCGTCGCCTCCTCTGCGGACGGACAGAAACTCGTTGCCGCAGCTCAGGGTGGCATGCTTTACACTTCAACGGACGCGGGCGTGCATTGGTCGCCGCACGAAGGCAACCAAAGCTGGATTTCCGTGGCTTCATCGGCAGACGGCACCCGACTCGCAGCAGCGGTCAATGGCGGGCAGGTTTACATCTCAACCGATTCGGGCACGAGTTGGACGGTTACCACCGCGCCCAGTTCTTCGGCTTGGAGTTCGGTCACTTCCTCGGCCGACGGCTCGCGGTTGGCGGCGGTATTCAACCCCGGCGGCGTTTTCATCTCGACCGACTCTGGTTTGACCTGGGCACCGCGCACCTTGCCGGCTGTGGGATGGACGACGGTCGCCTTCTCAGGCGACGGAAGCACGCTGGCTCTGGCTGGAAACTCCACAAAGATATTTGTCTCCTCCCAAGCCACGACCACGCCGGGCACGGTGGGCTATCTCTCCGGTGCACGCCTGAGCGCCGTCGAAGTGGTTCACTGCGGCGGCGGCGTGTTCATGCCCATCACCAGCATGGGCACGGTCCGGGTACACTGAAAACAACTTGAACGTGCGAAGCCGCGCACGTGATCAGACAACCGTTCGCTCTCGTTCCATCTTTCGCCAGCGCTGCTCTTGCGCCGTTGCCTCGTCGGCGAGCAACTCTTCCGCCGACCAGCCTTGACTCTGAGCGCTCTGAACCAGGGCAAAAAGTTGTTTCGCAATGTCCGATTTCGACGTCTTCATCCGGGAGGGACGCGTCCCGCCGGCTCCCTGATTCCCCACTAGGGCTTGAGACGCGATTGAACGCCGCCCTCCCGGAATCCTTGGAATTCCGGCCTTGCATGCCTTCTTCACGAGCTTTTCCGCGCGCAGCAGGGCGGGCAGATGCTTGGGAATACCATCCAGCGCGGACGGACGCTCGTGGCGCGTGCCTTTTTTCTCGGCGTGCTTGATCTTTTCCCAGTTCGCCCAGACCTCGTCCACATCTTTGACTTTCGTTTTGCCGAAGACGTGCGGGTGGCGGCGGACAAGTTTTTCCACGATCAACCGGCAGACCTTCTCGAAATCAAACGCGCCGCGTTCCTTCGCCATCTGGCAATGGAAGACGACTTGCAGCAACAGATCGCCGAGTTCCTCAGCCATTTCGTGGTCATCGCCCGCTTCAATCGCGTCAATCAACTCATAGACCTCCTCGATGGCGTGGCGGCGAAGTGTCATGTGGTCCTGCTCGCGGTCCCACGGGCAGCCGTTGGGGGCGCGCAGGCGGGCCATGACGTTCAACAAATCGGTGATGGCGGAACTCTTTTTCATCGATGGGTTAAATCAGTAATTGGTTAAATGAGGGATTGGTTGAAGGCGCGGACCCTCATGGATACTCCTAAATTCACTCATTTAACTTATTTAACGAGTTACAGAATTACCAGGTCATCCCGATGCACCACTTCCACTCGCGCCAGCTTCCGCCCACGAATTTCTTCCGCGCCAAATTTCGCGATCCCGCGGGCAAATTCCGTCCCATCGAGATCGCAAATCCGCACCACATCGCCGGCGGCGAAATCGCCCTCACACCGCGCCACGCCGGGTGGCAACAGGCTCTTCCCCGCTTCGCGCAACGCCTTCTTTGCGCCGTCGTCCACGAACAGCGCGCCGTTCGGATGATGGAAAAAAGCGATCCAGCGTTTACGCCCTTGCAGCCGGGTCGGCTGCGGCACAAACAGTGTGCCTTCGTCTTCGCCAGCCAGGACGCGTGCCAGGATTTGTTTCTTTTTGCCCGACGCAATGACGAGCGGAATGCCGGAGCGCACGGTGATCTTCGCCGCTTGAATTTTCGACGCCATGCCGCCCACCGCCGTAGAGCTGTCCGTCCCACCCGCGAGTTTTTCCACCGCGGCGTCAATCTGCTCGATGACGGGAAGGGTGCGCGGATTCGCTTTGCCGAAATTCTCGATGACCCCATCCACCGTCGTGAGGATGATGAGCAAATCCGCCGGCAACAGTGACGCGACGAGCGCGGACAGCATGTCGTTGTCGCCGAACTTGATTTCGGTAAAGGAGATGGCGTCGTTTTCGTTGATGACGGGCACTACGCCGTGGCGTAGAAGGGTGACGAGTGTGTTGCGCGCATTGAGGTGGCGTTCGTGATGTTGGAGATCGTCGTGGGTGAGCAACACCTGCGCGACGCGCAAATTGTGGCGGGCGAACAGCTCCGCATAAATCGCCATCAGCCGCGACTGGCCGACGGCGGCGCACGCCTGCAACTCGGCGAGGTCCGCCGGCCGCTTGTCATAACCGAGCACGCCCATGCCCGCGCCGACCGCACCCGACGTGACGAGCACGATTTCCTTCCCGGCATTGCGCTGCTCGGCGACTTGGGCGACGAGTTGCTCCAACTGCGCGGGGTCCGGCTGCTTGCGGCTGTCCGTGAGCACGCCCGTGCCGAGTTTCACGACGATCCGCGAGGCGCCATTCAATAATTCCAAACGCATGGCCCCGACAGGCTAACGGCTGGCCGCGCGGAGCCGCAAGCAGAAGCGAGACTGGCACAAGCGAGCGTTCGTGTGTTCACATGCGTTCGTTGACGCGGTCTCCGGAGGTTGGTAGCTTGTAACCATGAAACCAATTCTGCGATTTGCGCTCGCGGCCATCTTCGTTTGCACGTTCACCCTCGCGGCACCCGCCGCGGAAAAGCCGCAAGCCACGCTGGACGCCATTACCAGGCTCCGTGCCGATCGTTTGGCGGAAGCGAAGGCGGCGGGCAAACGCGCGGACTTCACCGCCATCAGCGCCGAGGCAACAGCGAAAGCCAAGGCCAGCGTGAAGGATGTTGATCCCGCGAGGGTGGAGCTTGGCGATGCACAGCCGTGGTATGACCTGTTTGTGGCGGCGCAGGATTACAACGGCGCGCGCATTGTAGCGCAACGCTGGTCGGGAAAGGCGGAGGGCGAGGAGAGATTCAAGGCGCAACTGGCGTTGATGAGTGCGGACTACCTGCTGAAGGACATGAAGAGCCTGGCGCAAACCCTTGGTGAAACAAAACCTCCGGACACGGCGGGCGCCATCCGGCTGGCCAATCTGGCCAACGGTTATGTGCTGAATGCACTAACCCAGGCGGACAAGGAAACCGCGATGAAAGTGCTGTCCGCGGGCGAGGCCACCGTGCCGAAGGATGGTTTCAGCGATGACAAGCAGCGCGATCTGGCCAAGCGAACGAGCGAACAACTCGCCAGGACCCGGAAGGTGATCGAAGACAATCCCGGCAAGGAAGCCGAAGCATTGGCAAAGGAACGCCGCTCAGCGCTGGCTGGTCTTATGGCGGGTCGGGCCACGGGCAGCAACACGAATGCAGCCGCCGCCGCAGCCGAAGCCAGGAAGGCGCGGGATGCAAAGCTCGCCGAGCTTACTGGCACGGACGCAACCGACTTCAAACCCAGGAATGTGCTGGGCGAGTTCAAGGGGCTTGAGGATTTGAAAGGCAAGGTGGTCATGCTCGACTTCTTCGCGCATTGGTGCGGTCCGTGCAAGGCGGCATTGCCCACGGTCCGCGCGCTTTACGACGAGCTCAAGCCGAAAGGATTGCAGGTGGTTGGCGTGACGAAATTCTACGGCTACTACAGCAAGGAGAACTCCGCCAAGAGAGACATGACGCCGGAGAAGGAATTCGACCGGATGAAGGAATTTCTCGTCGAGAAGAATATCAATTGGCCGGTTGCGTTTGTGGATAAAGACGTGTTTGAAGCCTACAGTTGCTCGGCCATTCCCCATGTCGTCGTCATTGATAAGACCGGCAAGATTCGGAAAATCAAGGTCGGGTACTATCCGAACGAAGCGGGAGAATTCCGCAAGGAGATCAAAAAGCTTCTCGAAGGATAAACCCGCGTTTCAGAAAAGCCCCTTTCAGCCGCGAGCGGTTCGTTGAACCTCGCGGCTTGTTTGCTTTTTTGAACGACGAATTGGAACCAGCGTCCGCAACTTTGGGATTTGATGGAAAATTGCCGTTTCGTCATACTCCACTCATGCGAACTCAATCACTGGAATTCCTCCGTAAGCTTGTCAACATGCCCAGCCCAGTTGGCCACGAGGCCCGCGGCCAGCGTGTGTGGCTCGATTACGCAAAGGAGTTCGCCGAAGAAACTTTTTCCGACGCGTATGGCAATTGCGTCGCCGTGCTGAACAAAGGCGGTTCGCCGCGGTTAATGCTCGCCGCTCATGCCGACGAAATCGCGATGGCGGTGAACTTCATTGACGACAACGGTTACATCTACGTCCGCAAAATGGGCGGCGTGGACGCAGCGATCACCAAGGCCCAGCGGGTTGTCATCCACACGCGCAAGGGTCCGGTCAAAGGCGTGGTGGGCAACGTCGCGCCGCATCTCATGAAACTCGAAGGCGATCCCAAACCGCCGAAGATTCACGACTTGTTCATTGATATTGGCGTGTCCAAACGCAAGGACGCCGAAAAGCTTGTGCAAATCGGCGACCCCATCACGCTCACAGATGAGTTTGACGTGCTGCGCGACGATCTGGTCGTCGCCCGCGCGTTCGACAACCGTATCGGCACATTCGCCGTGGCCGAGGCGCTGCGGTTGCTCACGGAAGCGAAGGGCAAACTGTGCGCAGAAGTGTGCGCGGTGTCAAACGTGCAGGAGGAAGTCGGCTTGCTCGGCGCGCGGCAGATTGCCTACTCGCTCAAGCCGGACGTGGCGCTCGTCGTGGACGTGACGCACGCAACGGATTACCCGACCGTGAGCAAACCCCAGCACGGCGACGTGAGGATTGGCAAAGGCCCGGCCATCACGCACGGCGGCTGCAATCATCCCGAAGTTGTCACGCGCATCGAAAGCGTGGCGAAGGCGAAGAGGATTTCACTCCAGCACGAAGCGATGTCGAACACGAGCGGCACGGACACGGATGCGATTTTTTGGACACGCGGCGGTATAGCCAGCGCGCTCATCAGTCTGCCGAACCGCTACATGCATTCTCCCGTTGAGGTTGTGAGCCTGAAAGACCTCGAACAGATTCCGCAACTGCTGGCCGGCTTCGCGCAGTCGCTCAAGAAGGGCGAGCAGTTCATGGTGAAGATTTGACGCCGCAGTTCAATTCCTGGTGGCCCGCACCGGCGCAACGGCGGGCGCTTGCGAGCCTTGCGGGGAATTGGCTTTAGGCAAAGAGAGAACCGCGGGTGCCGAAACCGCTGGTTCGTTGGCCGGACTGCTACTGCGCAGCCAAATCATGAGAAGAACGCCAAAGACGTCGCCTTCCGAATTCACATTTCTGAACACCTGGTTTCTCACGCCCAGGTCCAACGCGCCGTTCTGTCGCGGGTCCTTCAGGTCAAGGAAGCGCACTTTGCCGAGCGAGAGATTCAGCACGTCAATGCCAGCGAACTCAAGGTCCCTCGCGCGGTTGCGGACTTCCCTGGGGTCGGGCCTGGCCATGAGGCTCACCAGGTTCGTCTGCCCGGCTTCGTTCTTGACGACGTTTAACTCGGCCAGGTTGAAACGCATGAGGGTGATGTGGAGTTTGCGTTGAAAGAGCGCGGCGCGGTCGTACTCGACGTGCAATTCGGGAATATCCAAGAACGGTGTGCCCCCGAATTCGGGCCGGTTATAGAGCTTGAGACTCTCAATAGTGACGACCGGTGAAAGGAGGCCGAAGGAAAATCGGCCAATTTTCACGTCCATGCCGGTCCGGGCGCGGATTCGTTGTTCGGCGACAGCTCTGGCGATTGCGTCCTTGGACAGCACCAGGGCGACGATCACCGCCACCAGCAGCAGGATCAGTCGGAAGCACCACTTGAACAGCCATTTCATTGAAAGCGTTAAATCGTCAAAGAGGTTAAAGCGTTAAAACGTTGGAGCAAGGAAATCACGACGCGCGTTTTGGTGGCTGCACGTTCTAACGATTCAACGCTTCAACGATGTAACGTTTTACAGCCCGACGTCTTCGGGCCGCACCTCGAGGCATTCGTCCTGATCCTCCCAAATCACGGCGGGATAGAAGTTCAGCAATGGCGGCGCGAGCTGATGGCCGCAGAGGGTGAGAAGGCGCTCGGCTTCCTCGGCGGCGTTTTCGTAGGCCCGGTTGTAATTGCCCGCGCTCTTGCGCTGCCGGTCGTCCCAATGCGCGACGGCATGGACCGGTTCATATTGGGCGGCCCAATTTCCCACCTCGGTACGGACTTCGAGGGGAATCTCGTCAAACGGCACTAGGGTTTCGTTGCAATGCTGGCAGATCAGTCCGGACTCGCGCACATCCCGTGTCAGCAGCGGCAACACCGGTGCGCGGCAGCAAGGGGATTCCGGATAGGCCGGCGGCGGAGTGGCCAGGCGTTTGTGCCAGATTTGACGCTCGTGGCCCGCTTGCGCGGCAAGCCGATAGGCGCCGACCAACGGATGGGACAATCGCCAGACCGCGCCCTCGAGTTGGCCAAGCGTCTGCGCGAGCCAGCGGGCCAGCGTCACATCGTCGAAATCTTTGAACGCGAGCCTGTATTCCTTCCACAGCAGGTCCAGAGGGGCATCGGAATCGAAAGCCATCGCCCTGAGCATGAAGACGAGCGGGAGTTTTGTCGAGCGGCAGAATGCACCAAACGCTTCATTTCCGACCCGATTTCGCCCGCCGGATCGCCGCGTTTGCCTGTGAATACAATGTGAATTGATTGTGCATATCCTTAGTTGACAAACGGTGCCGTCCTTTTAAGATTCGACTATTCGGGTAGCAGTACGTTTCTTCAGCGGGGTTCCCCACCCCCACCTCCTTGGCG
>CAZNOE010000317.1:0-6907 GCA_964574525.1 uncultured Bifidobacteriaceae bacterium | reverse complement strand
CGGCCAAGACGCGCAGCCTCGTGGAATGGATCCGTTCCCGCACGAGGGACAAGCCCAAGCCCGGTCCGGCCGTGATCACCAAACATGAGATCCGCCCAGCGCCGCCAGGGTCGGCGAAATGACCATGACGCTGCAGGACATCGTAACGAAGGACGCGGGCTGGAAGATATTTTCGGTGGCGCTCGCGACGGTGATATGGTTCACCGTGAGACCCGTCGGCCGGGAAGGAACCAAACCCGGCAATCCGCTGGTGGTGTCCGTCCCGCGCTCGTTCACGAATCTGCCGGTGGTTGTCATGTCGTCGGCTGCGGACGTGCGCGCGTTCCGGGTCAATCCGGGCATGATCAACGTAAAGGTCAGCGGACCATCGGAAGTCGTGGCCGCGCTGACTGAGCACGATATTCGCGTCACGGTGGACCTCACCGAAATCGAATCGGCTCGCGGGTTGCAGGCGCGCGTCGTGGTCGCTGTGCCGCCGGGCGTGATGTTTATCGAGGCGGACCCCGCGCAGGTCAGTGTGGTTGTCCCGGGGAAGAAAGCGAAATGAATCTGCTTGTCTCATGAGCAAACCCAAAAAAATCTTCGGCACGGACGGCGTTCGCGGCATCGCCAACATCGAACCGGTGACGGCGGAAACGGCGCTCAAGCTTGGCCGCGCGGCAGGTCACGTTTTCAAGAACCTCGAATCCCAGGCCCGGGGCCGGGGCCGGCACAAAATCGTTATTGGCAAAGACACCCGCTTGTCCGGCTACATGCTCGAGAACGCATTTTCCTCCGGCATTCTCTCGATGGGCGTGGACGTTTTGTTAATCGGCCCGCTGCCGACACCCGGCGTGGCGTATGTGACCCGCAGCCTGCGCGCCGACGCAGGTATCGTTATCACCGCGTCCCACAATCCCTATGCCGACAACGGCTTCAAGTTTTTCCGCGCCGACGGCTACAAGCTCGACGACAAGATCGAATTTGAAATCGAAAATCTCGTGTTCAGCGGCGAGATCGAAAACATCCGGCCGACCGCCGAGGAGATAGGCAAGGCCGTGCGCATTGACGACGCGCTCGGCCGCTACATCGAGTTTGCCAAGACGTCTTTCCCGCGCGGCATGACGCTCGAAGGCGTGCGCATCGTCGTGGATTGCGCGCACGGCGCGGCTTACAAATCCTCGCCGTGCGTTCTGCGCGAGCTGGGCGCGGAGGTCGTAGTGTCTGGCAATCAGCCCGACGGCAAGAACATCAACAAGGAATGCGGCTCGATGCATCCCCAACTGCTCTGCCAGCGCGTCCGCGAATTCCGGGCCGATGTCGGCATCGCGCACGACGGCGACGCCGATCGCGTGCTGTTATGTGATGAAACCGGACGGATGATTGACGGCGACGACATCATGGCCATCGCCGCGCTCGACATGCTGGCGCAAAAGAGATTGGCGGAAAACACACTGGTGGCGACCGTCATGAGCAACGCGGGCCTGGATGCAGCGGTGAAGGCGGTGGGCGGCAAGGTGATTCGCACCAACGTCGGCGACAAGAATGTCATTGATGAAATGCTGCGCGGCGGTTTCACCTTTGGCGGGGAGCAGAGCGGGCATCTGATTTTCCGCGAGTTCAGCACGACGGGCGATGGCCTCGTCGCCGCGCTGCAAGTTCTACGGATCATGCGCTCGACCGGGAAACCGTTGAGCGAACTGGTCAAATGCTGGACGCGCTTTCCGCAACTCGTCACCAACGTCGTCGTCCGCGAGAAGAAGCCATTCGAGGAACTGGATGCCGTGCCGCAACTCATCGCCGATGCGGAAGCCGAGTTGAACCCGCAAGGCGGACGGCTATTGCTGCGCTACTCCGGCACCGAGCCGAAAGTGCGTCTGCTGCTCGAAGGCCGCGACGCCAAAGCATTGGAAAAGTGGTCGCAGAAAATCAGCGAGACGATCAAGCGGCAGATTGGAGCGTGAAAGAAAGCGTCGGAGTTCCGACGCTAGAGGGTGGCGGACTTGGAATGCAGCCTATCTGGATATTCGGCAATCTCATCGTGCGATTTCACTCTCTACAGCTTTCAAAAATCGCGGATACTCCTCAAGGACAAAGCCCACAGTCTGGTATTTGATCTGGCCATCCTTCCCGATTAATACGCACTGCGGAATATAGTCATTGGCAAACTGGTTATAGATCTCCTTTTTCGGGTCTGCGACGAACGGAAACGAGAAGTGCTTCTCCTTCTGGAACACCTCCAACTCGGAAGCGGAATGCCCCCGGCCGATAGCGACCAATACTATTCCCTTGCCCTGCATGGGCTCCCAAACGTCCTTCTCTAAACGAGGCATTTCTGCCATGCAGGGCCCGCACGACGTCGCGAAGAAATTAAGGACAACCACCTTCTGTGTCAGGTCAAGAGTCCGTCCATCGATTGACTGGAGGGCAAGCAGTGGAGCTGGGTCACCGACTTTAAGGCGCTTGGCCTTGTCCCATCGGGAAGCTGCTTGCTTTTCCGCCGTGGTTTTCGCAGCCGGTAGCGTCGCAATGGCCGCCCTGATGCCATCGGGAATGGGAGTGCCCGTCGCCTCGTAGTAAGCTTCCACCTTGCGAAGCGCGCTCCGAACGAAATCATGGTCTCCAAAAGATCGGACCGCCTCGACGTCACCTGGAAGATTGCGCTCGAAGTCTCGCAGGAATCTCTCCTGTTCCCCCAATCTCACTTTCAGAGCGGTGTCTGCTTGGGCCTCAAGTGCGTTGGCGTAGACCATCGCTGGGCCACGCCCGAACATAAGGTAGAGGATAGCCGCACCTGTGATCACACCGACCCCAAATACGCCGACGAGCAAGAGAATCTTCTTAATCATGATGAACGCACCAATGCTGGTGGCTGAATTGCCGAACGACTCAGCCACGCCGGACCAAGAGACGTGAACCGCGCAGCGGAACTACGACCGCTCCCCGGCGTTGGCTGCAGCGATTTGTTAGGCCATGTGATCATAAATCAACGGTGCAAGAAGCCCTTGGTCTTCCTGTTGGATTCCTCGATTCGTGAACTTTCTTCCGGATAAAAAATCCCGTTCGTACAGGTGAACGCATCCAAAGTCACATAATTGGTGGTCGTCACCGATGCGGCCCTTACCTGATTGGAAGAATCCAAAACAAAAGTGAGCGCATAAGGTGCGCCCGGCGCTGAATTGATGAAGGTATGTCCGCCACCTTGGCTATAACGGCCCAGATACACTCCCTGGTGATAAAAGTTGTGGGCGAGAGAGTTTGTAACTCCGTCCTTTACACTCGTGATGCGAAGCAGATTGGTCTGACCGCCTCGGGTAAACTCCTCATACGTGATCAAATAACCTGGCGAGACGTTAGTGTTCGTCCTTGTAACGACTCGAATCTCGTTTGTGTCGGCAGCAAAAGCCGACAGACAACACAGAAGACAGCCGATGATAGCTTTCATAAATGTGCGACGTGGCCTAACTTGAAGCAGTGTATCCCTCAGCCCGCCGCGAGCAAGCGTCGCTTTGGATGGAATGGGGAGGCGGCGGGCTGAGGGATACACTGCCGTTGAACTGAGCCGCTGAACCCGCGACGTCGAGTTACTGGGGAGAGTATTTCCGTGCCAGGGCTGGCCGGGGCCGCGGAGGGTTCGGCTGGCTCGCTCACGGCACATTGAGGACCTTCGGTTGCAATCTTCCCACAAACTGACCGGGCAGATTCTGGTCGAGCGAATCGGGGTCAGGTTTTTCCGTCGCCACATGCCCGTCGCAAAACACGACGTTCGCCAAGTGCGTATGGCGGAAGTGGGCGGTGGCTTCATTGCGGTTCGTGCTCACGTAGTAGAATTCCTCCAGCATCGGATTTGGATTTCGAGGCGGGCGGCTGGAAGGTGTTCACTTGCGCGGCGTCGGCGAGCAATGCGGTTTCGGGTGCCATCCCGATTTTGTTAGTTTTCTCCGGCGTCTGATTTGGCCAGACGCGCAGGGTCGCTGCACCTCTCCCGTTACAATGACTTCGCCCGGAAAAACCGATTGCTGTAAGCAGCCGTGTTTGTGTCGGTGAAACCGATGATGCCAGTGGGTGCGCTGCTCGTCTGGATCGAAGTCCAGTTGGTCGCGCCCAGATTTGAAGAAATCTCTATGGCGTAATTAGAGTTGCCTGCGCCGAGCAGCAGCGAAACGAAAGCCCCGTTCGAAATAGCCGAATTGGTGAATCGCAGGGGCGCATTCAAATACAAAATGGCGGTCGCGCTGGTAACAGCCCCGAGCGTGTTCGTTACCACGACGTCGTAACTGCGTTCGTCGGCCGCCGAGAAATTGCTGAGGATGAGGCTGGCATTGGTGCGATTGGCAAAAGCTACGAAGTTGGTCCGCCATTGATATGCGAGCGGCGCGCTGCCCGTCGCTCCCACCGTCAGGATAAAGTCGCTGTTCGGCGTGACGGTCTGGCTTTGCGGTTGGTTCGTGATGACCGGCGGGGCGAGGACCGTCAAACTCGCCGTCGCGCTGGTCACGCTGCCGAAAGCATTCGTCACCACCACGGCGTAATTGCCTTCGTTCGTGAGTTGCGCATTGAGGATCAGGAGTGTTGAATTGGTCTCGCCAACGAGGCTAGCCGTGACAAACCGCCATTGATATCGCAGGGGAGCATCGCCAATCGCCGCGACGACAAAAGACGCGTTGCTGCCCGTCATCACCGTTTGATTCGTCGGCTGCGTCATGATCGCAGGCGGTGCGTGGACTGTCAGCACCGCTACGGCGCTGGTCACGGCGCCAAAAGCATTCGTCACCACCACCGCGTAGTTGCCGGCGCGGTTGGTCTGCGCGTTCATGATCGAAAGTGACGCACTGGTTTCGCCGGTCAGGTCCGCCGTGTTAAACCGCCACTGGTATCGCAACGGAGCCGTGCCAATTGCTCCGACGACAAAGACCACATTGCTGCCGACCAACACGGTTTGATTGGTAGGCTGCGTGGTGATGATGGGCGGCGCGTTGACCGTCAAAACCGCCACAGCGCTCGTCACTGACCCAGCCGAGTTGGTCACGACCACCGTGTAGTTGCCGGAATTGGTGAACTGAGCATTGGTGACGGTAAGAGACGCACTGGTCGCACCGGCCAGATTGTTCGTCGTGTTGAAGCGCCACTGGTAATTTAAGGGCGGGGTGCCCGTCGCGCCGACCGTAAATGTGGAGTTGCTGCCAGCATTGACCGTCTGACTGGAAGGTTGATTGGTAATTACCGGCGGTGCCGACAGATTGTAGTTCAGCATCACGATTCCGGTGACGCCACCGACGCCGTCCACCACTATGTAGTTTGTTGCGGCGCTCGTCACAGAGAACGCAACCGCCTCACCGCCCGGTGCAGGATTGGTGCTGCTGCACGCCACGGAAACAAGGTTTGAAAATGAATTTCCCGGCCCGGTGTAAACGGCGATCACGTTGTCGAACGAGCTGCCGACCGTGTTCACGCTCAAAACGCCATCAGCCGGCGCCTGATAGGAAAACCAAAATGATGCCCCACCCGGTTCCCCGCAATGGTTTGGCTCGCCGGGCTCCTTGGTCGCACCGTACGTGTTGAAAATCTGCGTGCCGGTAAAGCCCCCGGCGGGCGCGGCCTTCGTCCCTTTGCCACCGCGGAAGGCGGCGGGCGTGTTCGGCCCAGCAGACGGATCAATCGCTTCACGGAATTTTCGCTGTGCGGCGGCCTTGGAATTGGACCCGCCGCCCTGGGTGTTAATCTGCAGCGTCGCCGCCTTTGAAAAGGTGTCGCGGACAGTGCTTTGAGCCGAGCGCAACCGGAGGCGATAGGTTCCCAGATTGCCCGGCTGCACAGTCGGCACCGTCAGGAACGGGTTGTTGGCCCCCGGAATCGGGTTGCCGTTCAAAAGCCATTGAAGCTGCAGGTCCTGATTGAAAGGCAGAATGTTCACCTGAAAAGCGACATCAGCACCGGGCGCGACTACCTGGCCTTGCGGTTGCGCGCCGATGACGGGAACCACATCCGGCGTCACTTCCAGGTTCCAGGTCAACACGATGTTGCCGCGGTCGCCGTAATAACCGTCAATGGCGATGCTGTACTCCGTCCCATGCACGGCGTTGAACGTGGCCGTGCTGTTCAAGAACCCCCCGTCGTCATCATCGTCGTTGGCCAATAGGAGTCCGGCGATATTGGTGCCGGTATAAACGCCCAGCGTCGTGTCGAAACCGCTGCCCCGGGTGTCGAACCTCGCGAGGCCATCAACCTGCGCGATCCAGGCCAGCCACACCGACGCGCCGCCCCGTTTGCCGCCGTGGTCGGGTTCACCCGGCTCCTTGGTGGCATTCAAATTGGTGGCGCGTCCGACACCGACGATACTGCTTCCCAGATTGCCGCGCGTGGCGAATGAGTCGCTCACGGGAAGCAACCCGATGTTGGTGATAATCAGACTGGCCACGGCGCTGTTGACCGAGCCATCCACGTTGTACACCACGACACTGTAACTGCCCGCGTTGGTCGGCTGCGCGTTTGGGATCGTGTAGGTGTCCGTCGCCAGGCTGCCGGAGTAATTAGTGATGGCGCCCGGAATGTTCACGCCGTTGCGCCGCCATTGAAAAGTCACCCGCGCCGGCGAAGGATTCGAGGCTGTCACACTAAACGTAACCAGCGTGCCAGACGACACGCTCCTGGAAACCGGCTGCGCGGTGATGACGGGCGGCGCGGCGAAGAGTTGACCCGGCCCGAGCAATCCTAAACCCACGCCGAACAAAAGCACCAGCCAGCGTCCCTTCTCGGAATTGAACCGAGGACCAATAGCGGAAGCACGCATCATGTTTCGCTCATGTGGAACGGTTGTGATCCTGCCAAATCGTCCGGCGAATACAAGCCAAAACTTGAGCCATCGCCGTCGGCGGGTAGTGTTGGTCAATTGTCAGTTTGGGAGATTAAGGCGGGTTGGGTTTAGTGA
>CAZNOE010000316.1:0-6932 GCA_964574525.1 uncultured Bifidobacteriaceae bacterium | reverse complement strand
GTCGAGGCCTTGCGCGTGACCGACACCCAAGGCGGATGGAACGCCAACTTCTACATGCTTGTGCCGGCGCCGCCCAAACTGGCTATCGCCCTAGCGAACGGCCAAGCGCTGGTTTCCTGGCCGACAAACCCGCCAAACTTCAACTTGCAGAGCACCACGAACCTTTCGCAAGCCACCTGGTTGAATATTCCCGGCCCGTTCCCGTTGGTGAACGGGCGATACACTGTCACGAACAGCCTTTCCGGCGCGGCCAGGTACTTCCGTTTGTGGCGTTGACCGGCTCACACGACCTCGTCGCAATCGTCGGTTCAAAGCGAGCGCCAACGATGATGCGGGGAGCGGAAGAGTTTTTCCGACAGCACACATCGTAAAGGCGGGCAAATTCAGTCTTGCGCGGGTTGGGGCCGTACGGAGAATCCACGGAAAAAACAACCCTGTCTCGCGATGTTTTCACACGTTGTCATTTTCTGGACCGATCCCGCGCAACCGAACGCCACTGACGAATTGCTTGCCGGCGCGAACAAATATCTGAAGCCGATTCCCGGCGTGTTGCAATTTCACGTCGGCAAGATGGCCGGCAGCCATCGTCCGGTGGTGGACCAAACCTATCAGGTCGCCTTGAACCTGGTTTTCCCGGACAAGAAAACGCAGGACAGTTACCAGGTGCATCCGCAACACGTGGAATTTGTGGAGACAGTGTTTAAGCGCGTGTGCAAAAAAGTCGTGGTTTACGATTTTGAGTAAGGCGTGATTGTAGCCGCCGAGGTGACGAGGCAGGCACAATGCTGGCGACACTCCGCCTCCTCGTGTCGGCGGCTACGGCCGCGGATGAAATTTCCGGTGCACTTCCCGCAGCCGGCTCCCTGTCACGTGCGTGTAAACCTCCGTCGTGCTGATGTTCGCGTGGCCGAGCAATTCCTGGATCACCCGCAAGTCCGCCCCATGCTCCAGCAGGTGCGTCGCGAAGCTGTGCCGCAGCATGTGCGGCGTGACATTGCGGGCAACACCGGCGCGTCGCACGCGGCGCTTGATGTGCAACCACAGCGTCACCGACGCGAACGGCGTGCCGCGCTTCGTCAGAAAAACATTTGCCGGTGAACGCGGCGTCACGAGCTTGGGCCGGCCGGCCTCGATGTAGTGTTTCAATGCCTCGACGGCTTTGCGTCCGACCGGCACGACACGTTCCTTGTTGCCCTTGCCGATGACGTTGATGAAACCGGCTTCGAGATGGAGTTGTTCCAGGCGCAGGTTGCGAAGCTCAGCCAGGCGCAGCCCGGAAGCGTAGGCGAGTTCGAGCACCGCCTGGTCGCAGAGGCTTGGTGGCGTTTCGGGTTGTTCCAGCGCGAGCAGCTTTTCGATTTCCGAATTCGTCAGCGCCTTGGGCAAACGTTTCCAACGCCGTGGCAGCGAAAGATTTTCCGCGACGTTCGCGGGTAACAACTTCTCGTTCTCGGCAAAGCGGTAGAACGCCCGCAGAGCGGCGATTTCGAGATAGACACTCTCGCTGCTGAGCCGGCGCGGCGAGTCCTTTGGCTGGTTGACCAGACCCCGCTCTCGTTCGTGCTGGAGAAACGACATGAGGTGTTTGAGTTCAACCTGCTTCCAATCCGCGAGTCCCTGTTTGCCCGCCCACGCGATAAACTTGTTCAACAACCCGGCGTAGGTTTTCTGCGTATGCTCCGCCTGTCCGCGCTCGTGGCGGAGATATTGGAGGAAATCTTCGACGAGATTTTGCACGAGGAAAAATGTTGCGCGCCTCAGCGTGATTTCTTGGATGCCAATTCACGTTGCTTTCGCCAAGCTTCCACTTCCAAGGGTGACGAAATAGGCTTAGTTTGATTATCAATCCGCACATAAAGAATATCTTCTGTCTTGCCTTGGCTTTTCCTTTTAACAAACACCAGTTCCGGAGATTTTCTCACCTCGACACGACAAAAGTCTTTGTCACGAAAGTTGATGATTGAAACCGTATAAAGCTGAGCGCGGTGTTTCTCAAGTTCGTTACAAAACAAATTCCCAAGAAAGAGCCTAAAGCCGTCTTGATCCGGCTTTTCTGAAAAAGTTTTATAGTCTGGTTCAAGCCCAAGTAATTCATTGTTAGGACCAACTCCAATTACGAGAACTCCGCCATCGGTGTTCATGAAAGCTGCCACCGTCTTAACGACTGAATGTGCCAAATCTTGATTTACTACACCCTCTTTGCAATCCCACCTTGCTGAGGACTTAAATTCCAACTTGCCCGCTTCTGGCAAATCAAGAATCACCGCGAATTCATCGCCAGGTATTAGAACTGATAGCTGTTTGCTTGCCGCACCCGCGACCTCCGCCATCGTCGAATAAAAGCTGTGCCGAGTTTGGTCTTGAAAATCAGTAAGTTTAACGAGTTCAGCGAATGCTTCGCTCGCGAGCTTTAGGTCGCCAGATGATTCAATGGTGACACCGAGAGCAAATCTAAGGAAAAATTTTCTCGCTGCCAAAAGATCAGCCTGACAACCATCGCCATCACGAAGTAACTCCGCTGCGCAGAAAAACGCACCAGAATACCCGCGCTCGGCTATTTGGATGATCGCCGTCGCACCGAACTCTTTCTTCTTTTGCCGTGATTCACTTGACGAATATTTTTTTGGCCAACGCTGGATGTCATCATAGAGTTCATCCAACGGTCCTAAATCCAAAGCGGCTTGAAGACAACGATCTGAAACAGGTGAATTCTCACGTCCGCGCCATGAAATGCCACCTAATTTGAGCAAAGCCACGCTTTCATTGCGCTGGATTAGCACCTCAATAATGATTGAAGCAGATTTGGATAAATTGTTTTGAACTGCCTCTTTCAAATTAGATTGGGCTGCGTTGGCTTCCGAACATAACCAACCCAAAACAGCAATCGTTTGGTTCTCTTGAATGTCGAGCTGTTTAACAATTTTCCCAATTTCGTTAAGATTGCCGTTTATTGCCAAAGCCCGCAGCTTGTCTGCAAGCAGCCTCGCATCGGATTGAGGCTCCTGGTTGGGTTGGTTTCTTTCCACACGTATTTATCCGTTGCAATTCTACAGTTTCTTCCCCGTCAACTTCTCGTAAGCTTCCAGATATTTCGCCGTCGTCCTAGCGACGACTTCGGCGGGCAGCACCGGGCCGGGCGGGGTTTTGTTCCAATCGAGCGTCTCGAGGTAGTCGCGAACGAATTGTTTGTCATAGCTCGGCTGGCTTTTGCCGGGCGCGTATTGATCGGCGGGCCAGAACCGCGAGGAATCCGGCGTGAGCACCTCGTCAATGAGAATGAGTTTACCGTCGAATATCCCGAACTCGAATTTCGTGTCCGCGATGATAATGCCGCGCTTGCGCGCATACTCGCGGGCAAACTGGTAAATCCTCAAGCTCGCTGTGCGTGCCTGCTCGGCGATGTCCGCGCCCACCAGCCTGCACGCTTCCTCAAAGGAGATGTTCTCGTCGTGGCCAGTCTCAGCTTTCGTCGCGGGTGTGAAAATCGGCTCGGGCAATTCGGAGGATTCCTTCAGACCGTTCGGGAGTTTGATGCCGCAGACGGTTTGCGATTTCTGGTATTCCTTCCAGCCGCTGCCCGCCAGATAGCCGCGCACGACGCATTCGATCGCAAGCGGTTTTGCCTTTTTCACGATCATGCTGCGGCCCGCCAGCTTGTCGGCGAAAGGTTGCAGTTCCTTCGGCAATGAATCTCCGCCACGCGACAGCAGGTGATTCGGTTGAAACGATTCCGTCTGCGCGAACCAGAAGTAGGAAATCTGTGTGAGCACCTCGCCTTTGCGCGGAATACCATTGGGCATGATCACGTCGAAGGCGGAAATGCGGTCACTCGCGACGAAGAGCAGGCGGTCGCCGAGATCGAACACTTCGCGGACCTTGCCGCTCTTGAGCTTCTCGATGCCAGGCAAGTCGAGTTGAAGCAGAGTTCCATTGTTCGCGTTTTGCATGGCGCGAAGTATGCCGCGCGAGGTTCGAGGTTCAAGGTTCAAAGTTCAGGGTTTGCGTTCAAAAGGCACGGCCCGTGCCTCCAATACCGCGAGCCGTCTGGCGGTCGCAAGTGAATCCGGAAATCGTTGAACTTTGAACCTTGAACTTTGAACCTCGAACTTCATCATCTCGCCGTGAATTTTCTCGTTACCGGCGGCGCCGGTTTCATCGGGTCGCACGTTTGCGAGCGTTTGCTCCAGGCGGGCCATGCGGTTTGGGCGTTCGACGACCTCAACAATTTTTACGAGCCGCAAATCAAGCAGCGGAACATCCGCGATATTCAATCGCTCGCCAAACCGTTCGAGTTCGTGCAGGGCGACATTACAGACCGCGCGGCGCTTGATGAACTGTTCGGCAGCGTGAAGTTCGATCAGATCATTCATCTCGCCGCACGCGCCGGGGTGCGACCCAGCCTCGCCGAACCGGCCCTTTACCAGCGGGTCAATGTCGAAGGCACGGTGAACTTGCTCGAAGCGGCACGGTGCAGCGGGGTGAAGAAAGTCGTCCTCGCCTCGTCCTCATCGGTCTATGGCGTCAACGCGAAGGTGCCCTTCGCCGAGAGCGATCCCATCTTCTCCGCGATCTCTCCCTACGCCGCCAGCAAGCTCGCGTGCGAGGCGCTCGGCCACGTTTACCATCACGTGTATGGTCTGGACGTGGTGATGTTGAGGTTCTTCACGGTGTACGGCCCGCGGCAGCGACCAGACCTCGCGATTCACAAATTCGCGGCGCTCATCAACGCCGGCAAACCGATTCCGGTTTTCGGCGATGGCAGCACCGCGCGCGACTACACCTACATCACCGATATCGTGGACGGCGTCGTGGTTTGCACCCAACACGAGTTTGGCTACGAGGTGTTCAATCTGGGTGAATCGCAGACCGTCACCTTGAGCCGGCTGATTGAATTGCTCGAAGCTGTGCTGGGCAAGAAGGCCATCATTAATCGTCAGCCACTCCAGCCGGGCGACGTGCCAATCACCTTCGCCGACGTGTCGAAGGCCCGCGCAAAGCTCGGCTACAATCCGCGCATGAAGATTGCGGAAGGCATTCCCCTTTTTGTAGATTGGTTTCGCCGAAACAAACCCTAAGATGAAACGCATGAACCCAACCTCACCGATTTCCCGGCCCGACGTCAATGACGCGCTCGGTGCGTGGAAGAAACTCCTCGGCGACCGCGGCCTGGCCACGAGCCTGCTTTGGATTTTTGAGGAGAACCTGTGTTTCGAGAAAAAGCCCGATGTGCCCGGCGGCATCCACATCGGTTTCCAGACGCGGTTTTCGGCCGTGCCGGAGGAGGCGCTCGACATCGCCTACGAACATTTTTGCGAGTCCGATTCACGCATCGTTTTCTATCGGCTCGGCGAGAACAAGGGCCGCTCCGTCTGCATTCTGCTCGGTGATCCGTGGTTCAATGACAAAACGGAAAGCGACGGCTTTGTTCTGCGCAACGACTGGGGAATTGCTTTTCATCCGGGCCAGAAGATCGAGATCGAGGAGATCACCGACATGCGCCGGTGGATTCGCCGCATCCGCCGTGAACGTCCGCTGCACGACGTGGACTTTTGCATGACGCTCGCCGTCGTGGACGAGCTGCAGATTCATGGCCGCGTGTTGACGCCCGGCGAGCGTTATTCCGAAGACATGCTCGGCAAGTTGCGCCGCATCTTCGCGCACGCGGAGTGAAACTGACGTTAAATCGTTGGAACGTTGGACCGTTAAAACGGGTCGCTGATGGATGACGTTTCACGTTTTAACGCTTCAACGCTTTGAACAACCGCATGACCAGGACGGCAAAACTTCTCGCCGAATTGATCGCGCTGCCCAGCGTGAACCCTGCGTTCCTGCCGCCGCGCCATCCGCACGCAGGCGAAGGCCGTGTGGCGGAATTTCTCGCGTCGGTTGCGGCGGGCGCCGGACTGGACATTGAATTCCCAAAAGCTCTCGCGCACCGCCCCAATCTGCTGGCGCGCCTGCGCCCGACGGGGAAAATTCGCCGCACCATTCTGCTCGCGCCGCATCTCGACACGGTGAACGTCGCGAACGACCGGCAATTTGCTCCGACACGACGCGGCGGACGGCTCCACGGTCGCGGCGCGTGCGACACGAAAGGCTCGGTGGCCGCGATGCTCACGGCGTTGTGTGAACTCGCGCGCTCCAAATCGCGCCCGCGCGAAACGGAAATCGTCTTCGCCGGTTTGATTGACGAGGAAAATGGCCAGGCTGGTTCGCGGGCGCTGGCAGCGAGCGGTTTCGAGGCGGACCTCGCCATTGTCGGTGAGCCGACGAGGTTGCAGATCGTCACGGCACATAAAGGAAGTCTGTTCATCTCGGTGGAGACGCGTGGCAAAGCGGCCCACGGGGCGACGCCGCAGTTCGGTCGCAATGCCGTCCACGCGATGGCACGCGTGGTGGAAGTTTTGGAGGCAGACTATGCGGCGCAGTTGCGCCAGCGGCGGCATCGGCTGCTCGGACATCCGACGGTCAGCGTCGGAACGATTGCCGGCGGCACGCAGCCGAACATCGTCCCTGATCGCTGTGTCATCGGCGCGGACCGCCGCACGCTGCCGGGCGAAACCGAAACGGGCGTGTGCCGCGAAATCGCCGCCTTGCTGCGCGCGCGCGGACTGGACGCCAAAGTTTCCAACGTGCGGCTCGCGCCGTGTCTGCCGTTGGAGACGGATGCGCGTCTCCCGTTGGTCCGTCAATTTCTGCGGAGCGCCGGCCAGTCGCGACCGGCGGGCGTGCATTATTTTTGCGACGCCGCGGTGCTGGCGAGCGGAGGAATTCCGAGCGTGGTCTTCGGCCCGGGCAACATCGCGCAGGCGCACACGGCGGACGAATGGATTTCCCTTGCACAGCTTGAGCGCGGGCGCGAAAGGCTGTTGCGCTACCTGAAATCGCTTCCTTGAACCGGCGCGTTTGCTTATTGTCCAAGGCCCATGCTT
>CAZNOE010000315.1:0-6983 GCA_964574525.1 uncultured Bifidobacteriaceae bacterium | reverse complement strand
AAGCCAGTTTAGCTCAGCGGTAGAGCAACGGTTTTGTAAACCGTCGGTCGTCGGTTCGATTCCGACAACTGGCTTCAACTTGGATGCCACTATCCTCCCACTTGGATCGCACTTGGACCTTGGACCTCACTATCCGCTTGACAGGCCACTTTCGTCGCGACGTGTTGCATCGGCGTTTGGGTGATTGGCCGCTTCAGGTTTCGAGAACCTCCCGTCCACCCTAGGTGAGGGAAGCCAAAGGCGACCCTTGGCGAGAATCAAGTTGCAAATATTTTTTCTCCACGCAGCGATTGTCTCCGGTTAATGTCGTCCTCAAGCCTGCAGCAATATGCAAACGCGAGAACATCGAGGAAGCAAACCCATTCACTGTGCCTTGCGTTCGTCGGCGAGCACTTTGGCGGCTTCGATCTTGTTTCCTTCCAGCGTGACCGCGCCGACTTTTTCCTCCAGCCGAATGCCGGTCGTTTGCTTCCGTTCGCCAGCGGGGCGGGTGTCGCGGATGATGTTGTTCTTGAAAACCAAGTCCCGCGTCTCTCCACGGACGCGGATGCCGGCGGCCTCGCGTTCCACACCGTTGTTCTCGATGACATTGCTTTCCACGCGGTTGCGATGCCCGGCCATGCCTTCGGTTTCGTTGCGGAAGAAAACGCCGTCCTCGTGATTGCCCCGCACCTGGTTGTGGCGCAGCAAATTGTCGGTGTCCTTGTGTCCGATGGAGATGCCGTAACGTCCGTTGGCTTCCAGGATGTTCTCCTCAAACACGCCTTGCTTGACGCGCCAGCACAGAAACAAGCCGTCCTCGCCGTTGTTCCGCGCGGCGCACTGGCGCACCACCGGGCGCTGCGAACCGCTGCCCGGATGCAGGCCCAGCCCCGCGTTGCCCTCGCTCACGCACGCCAGCACCGTCACGTCGTTGCACTGCTGAAAGCTGATGCCGTCGCCGTGGTAATTCCGGACAATGCATCGCTCGATGACCGCGCCGGGACAGCGATAAAGAAAAATCCCTCCGCCGCGACAGCCGTTCAGGGAGATGTTCTCCTGCTTGTTTCCCTCGACCGTCAGATCTTCCACCCGCGCACCCTCAACGTGATAGCCGCTGACGACCGGGAACACCGTCGCGGCCTGCGCGCCCTTGTCCACCATGCAGTCGGCGTTCAGGGGCAGACTGATGGCGAAGGTGTTTCCATCGCGGCCCGTGATGCGGGCGACGGTGGTGTGAAAGCCGCCGGCGTTCCTGTCCCAAATCGCCACGCCATCGCCGACTGCAAACCCGGCGGGATTTTCCACCGTGAACTGTTCCTCGCCGTAATCGCCGTCGAGCTTCAACGCCGACGCCACGGACTTCGCCTTTCGGAGAATTGTTTTCGCGCCCTGCCCGCGCACGGTGACGTGCGGGCGCAGGTGGAGCGAGTCGCGCATTAAAAACTCCCCGTCGCCAATCTCGACCGTGCCGCCGCCGAGGCTCGCTACGTAATCCACCGCCGCCTGGAGCGCCCGGTGGTCAGCGCCTGTGATGTCGCCGGCGCGCACGCCGACCGTGACGCGGGCGCGATCCCTCATCGCCGTGTGCATCGCGCTCGGGAGTTGTGTCGCGTCAAGCTTGGGCGAAGGTTCCGCGGCCGCCGCCACCGCCGCGGCGAGACACAGCAAGGCGAGACCAGAGAGGAGAGTCATCCGTTTCATAATAGATTCGTCTGGGCCGAAGTTATCGTTGAACATGCACAGCAACGTCTGACGGCCTGCCATCCCAATGCCTTCATTGGCCTGAGGCGGCGAGCCGGACCGCACGGCCACGCCACTCTTGCGCACCGGCTGCGTCTGGGCTACAAGCGGCCATTACTTCGAACGCACCAGATGTTACAGTCGATCGAATTCGCTCGGAAGAGGAATTCGATGAGATTTTGACCCGGAACGCTGTCACCCGGCCAGGCCGCAGAAATCGACCGCGTGTATCGCGATTACCCGCATCTCACCGATGAAGAGTTCGTGCGCAAACACCTCAATGAGTGGTTGAACGGACGAATTCTGATGGGACGTTGAACCGTCAATTCCTTGGCGACCCAAACGTATGAAAACGCTCATCTGCTTCGCCTCGACGCTGCTGCTGGCGTCGCCGCTCTTCGCCGCCCAGCCGACCAACATGAACACCGCCGCGCAATCCATGATCCAGGACTTCCTCAAGCAGGAAGCCGTTCGCCTCGACGCCGGCGTTGGCCAAGATTCGGGATGCGAGCGTTCCTGCGATAATTGCGATCCTGTGTGTCTTCATTATGCAGGTAATGGTATTGGTCTAGTTCGCACCGGTCATGCTTTCAGTAATTCGGAAGAAGTCGAAATCCGCGTGACCGCCGGCGGTTTTGGTCGCGTAGTTGAACAGCCCAAAGCGATAGCCCATGAAGTGCGGCAGCGTGTAGGCCATCTTCAATTCATTGCCAATGGCGGTCCAAGACTGGCCATCCAAACTGTAGTAGAAGTGCGCTCGGTCCGTGCGGTTCTTGAAATCGCACTCGGCTTTCAGAAACACCTTCTTCTGATTCAGCGGCACGCGCTCCACTTCGGCGGGCGAATTGGATTGAGCACTGACCATCACGACGTAGTTCGTGCCGCCTTCGGATTTCACCCCTACGAGCCCGTATTGCCGCTGCAACAAAGCCAAACCTGCGAAATCGCCGTCCTTCAAGTTGCTGACATCCACGGCGGTTGATCCCGAGCATTCCGGTCCGATCGTCCGCTGCGTAAGCGTATTTCGCGCGGCGAGAAAATGTGTGTCCGTTCGGCTGGTGGCAAGCCGCAGGAATCCCGGGCGCTCCGTGAGCGACCAGAGCTTGTTGTCCGGGTTGTGATTCCATTGCCAGACCAGCGGCAGCGCCAGCGCACCGGCCTTGCGGTCGAATTCATCCGAAGTCACGATGCCGGGAATCAGCCCTTTGCTCGGCGGAAGGTTCAATTCCTCCGGCACCTTGCCGTCCACGCACCGGCCAGCCATCCTCCCACTTCATCGGCACGAGATACGGGATGCGTCCCACGGCGCCGAAATCCCGGAACAGATACGCGAACCACTCGCCGTTCGGGGTGTCAATGATGCTGCCTTGCGCCACCCCTTTGTCCTGCAAACCCAGGCGACCTTCCCACGGGCCGGTGATTTTATCCGCGAGATGAATCACCACGGTGCGCATCCCCCCGCGCGGCCAGCAAATGTTGAAAAGGTAATACTTCCCATTCACCTTGCTGAGTTGCGAGCCTTCGGCCACCAGGCCCACGTTGCTCGTAACGACCGAGTGGGCATTTGTGATCACCACCTGATTGAAGCCGCCCTCCTTCAATCCCGACAAATCCTCGTTCAACTCCACCAACCGCAGATTGCCGCCGCCATAGAGCATGTAAACGCGGCCATCGTCATCAAAAAACAACGAGTGATCATGCAGCGAGGGACGAAACGTGTTTTCGGTCCACGGTCCCTTCTCAATGTCCTTGGTCCGGTAAATATGCGTCCGGCCGGACGTGCTGGAGAACGTCGTCGCGTAGAACGTGCCCTTGCGGTAACGCAAGCTGCTGGCCCAGGAACCCGCGCCGTAGGCGTTCCTCCCATTTTGCAGCGTCAGCGCCTCGTTATCCGCCAGCGTGTCGTAGGCATAACTGACGATTTCCCAATTCACCAAGTCCTTCGACTTCATGATGGGCAACCCCGGACTCATGTGCATGGTGGTGCTGCTCATGTAGTAGGTGTCGCCCACGCGGATCATGGCAATGTCCGGGACATCGGCGTGGATGATGGGATTCACCGCCTGGTTCGGCAACTCGGCGGCATGGAGGACGGTGGCGGTGCAGATGGTGAGCACCGCGAGGTTGCGAATAGACTGCTTCATGGCTTATTCAGACTTCCAGTGATTCAGGTTGAACAGGGGTTTGTCGCCGCCCGAGAATTTCAGACACCGGTCTTGGACGCCTGTGGCACCCGAAACTTCACAGGAAACCGGCCTCCACGTTTGCTGGCCACTGGTGCTCTCCACCTTGCAGGTGCCGGTGAGCTAGCCGCGAGGCTCCACAGAGTGCCGCCAGCCAGCAGCGTTAAGATGAAGCAATGAGATGGAATTGATTCGTTCATGGATTCGCGGTTTGCAGGGACTATTTTGTCTTCAATTGCAGAACCGCGACGGAATAGGGCGGAAATTCGCGCGTGAAGTTGGCGCTCAAGCCGTCCACCTTCTCCGTGCGCGGGACAACCTTCCGGGGCTCTTCGATTGAGTTGGTATCATCCAGACTCTTGCCCACCAGCGACACCAATTCGCCTTCGGGTTCAATCTTCGGTGCTCCACTGATCTGTATCTTGGTTTGCCGCGCTGTTCCGGACGTGTTCACAACCTTCAGGTAAATCAGGCCGCTCTTGCTGTCCCGGGTGGCGCAGAAGAAGACCTCGCGAATTTGGCGTGGCGGAGGAGGATTGCCCCCGCGGGATGCCCGGGGCTGCCATGCGCGCGTCGGTATGTCCTGCGAATCGGTCGCGAGGATCTCATCGCCGATCATCGTGCTGAACATCTGCTGGGCATAATAGGAGGGCGAACCATAGCTCGTCAGTGCGTCGTAGCCAATCAGATCCGAGCTCCATTGCATCGAGCGACCGTTTCCGGTCAATTGGCTCACATTCACGAAAAGCGGAGCATAGCAGTGCATCACCACAATGTCGGAATTGCGCTCCATGCCGGTCATCCACGCCCCGTCACCGAGCGCCCCGGCCATGTTGGGCGTGGGCGAACCGACGCGCGTGGCCCATTCGCCGCAGAAGATCTTGGACTGATTCGTCCGCGAATACGTGTCGTATTTCAGGGATTGCGCCATCATTTCTTCCATGTTGCGATAATAGTGTTCGTCCACCAAATCCGGGGTGCGGCTTTTAACCCACAGGCTTTGGGGTTGTTCATAACCGGTCGAGGAAATGACCTTCAGGTGCGGATACTTCTGCTTGATCGCGTCGTAGAATTGCGCGAACCGTCCGTCGTAGGTGCCATTGCGGTCGGGGCCGCTGCGGTCGAACCAGTCTTCGTTTCCGACCTCCACATACGTCAGCTTGAACGGCTTGGGATGCCCATCTTTCGCGCGCTGCGCGCCCCACTTGGTGGTCTTGGCGTCGCCGGTGAGATACTCGATTTCCTCGAGAGCTTCCTGGACGTAGGGTTCGAGTTTCGGACCGGCCGGGATGACGCCACCCTGGCCGAGGGCGTAGCCGGCAAAAACACCAAGCAACGGTTCCATGTCGAGATTCTCGCACCACTCAGCGAACTCGAGCAGGCCCAAGCCGTCGGTGGACCAGTAACCCCAGGGGCTGGGATGGCCAGGACGTTGTTCGACTGGGCCAATGGTTTCCTTCCAGTTGAATCGCTGATTAAAGGCGTTGCCCTCAAGATAATTGCCGCCGGGGAACCGGAAGAATTTGGGCTTCATGGCAGTCAGCATTTCCATGATATCGGGGCGGTTGCCATTCTCGCGATTCTTGTAAGTGGGCGGGAAGAGCGAGACATTCTGCAGCCACAGCGTTCCCGCGGTCCTGGTGGTGAGTTTGAAGACGTTTTCCTTGGAGGCGGGAACGTCCTTGGTCTTGAGTTCGGTTTCGAATTTCTTCCATTCGGTAGTCAGACCGGAGATGTCGGCGCTGGCGAAGGTGGTCTGGCCATCGGCGCTTTCAAGGCTAACGGTCATCGGGCCCGTGAAACCGGCGGCGGCCTTCGCAAAGAATGATGAGCGATAGGTGGTCTTTGGCTTGACGGGAATCCCCCAGTATCCGCCGTTGGCAACGCCAACCGGAGAAGCTTTGGAGGCTGGCGAAGCGTCGAGCTTGAGGCTGACGTTGAGGAATTTGTTCAGCGGGGTATTCGTGTCGAGAATCATTGAAGCGCCACCGACTTCAGTCCAGAACCTCGGCTTGGTGTCGGGTCGGAACGTAACCGGAAGGTATTCCCCGGCCACGTATGTGTCGGGGGTGACGGGCGGGACAACCGCGTCCGCCTTGAAGGATCGGTTGCGAATCAGTTCCCCGTAGATGCCGCCCTCGTAGGCAAAGTTGATTTCCTCGGTCATCAACCCGTAAAGCATGGGGCTGACCTTGCCGGTGACTTTGCCCGCGTCAATTTGCAGAACGGTGGGTCCCGTGGGCGCGGTTGGAGCAGCGTGGTCTCGGCGGGAGCGGAAGGCGCGACCGCAGCAGGAGCGGGCGTTACCGCGCTGGTCTCGCCGCCTGATTGCGGGATGATTTCAATCGCACAGATTTGGGGATTCTCGACTTTCGGAGTGAAGGTCACCTTGATATTGCCGTCAGTGACTTCGGCGGGGACCGTCTCAATGTAGGCTTTCAAAAAGCCGCCGGCCTTGACCCACGGGTCGAAGTCCTTGAACTCTGTGCCTTGGACGTTGAAGGAAAATACACGCTGACCGGGACCAGTGATGCCCTCGAACGTTTCCGCGAAATGCAGTTTCACCACGTACTTGCCGTTGGGCACCGGCCACGAAAATGAGTCCATGCTGTAACGTTCCGCCCGGTAGAGGTCGGGACTCTTCGTATTGGCAATCTGGATGTCGGGCCTTTCAATCGTTTGTCCACCCTCGAAGCCCTGGTCGGCCAGCCAGACAGTTCCTTCAGCGTCTTTAACCGGCTCGGATTTGCCGGCCTTGATTCGAACCGTCTTGATGGCAGGCGCGGGCGTTACCGCGCTGGTCTCGCCCCCTGATTGCGGGATGATTTCAATCGCACAGATTTGGGGATTCTCGACCTTGGGAGTGAAGGTCACCTTGATCTTGCCGTCGGTGACTTCGACGGGAACCGTCTCGACGCAGGCCTTCAAAGCACCGCCGGCCTTGACCCACACGTCAAAGTCCTTGAACTCACGCCCCTGGACGTTGAAGGAAAATACGCGCTGACCGGGACCAGTAATGCCCTCGAACGTTTCCGCGAAATGCAGTTTCACCACGTACTTCCCGTTGGGCACCGGCCA
>CAZNOE010000314.1:5752-6984 GCA_964574525.1 uncultured Bifidobacteriaceae bacterium | reverse complement strand
GAGGAGACGCCGCAATATTTGCGCGCGACGAGTTTCGCATCCATGGACACGCCCGGGCCGTTCGAGACCAAAGCCACAGAAGCCTATTATTACGTGACGCCCGTCGAGCCGGACTGGATGCCGAAACAGAAGGAGGAATGGCTGACCGCCTTCAACTATTACACGACCGACATCGTCTCGGTTCACGAGGCCTACCCCGGCCACTACGTGCAGTTCCTCTGGCTCAACGCCTCGAATCCTTCCAGGGTCGCCAAGGTGTTTGGCAGCTACGCGTTCGTCGAGGGTTGGGCCCATTACGCCGAACAGATGTTGGTGGATGAGGGCTTCGGCAAGAGTGACGCGCACAAGCCGGCTGACGCGATTCGCGCCGCCAAATATCGTTTGGCCCAATCTGACGAGGCGCTATTGCGGCTGTGCCGGCTGTGCGTTTCCATCAAGACCCACTGCGAGGGAATGTCGTTGGAAGACGCGACAAAATTCTTTCAAGACAATTGCCATTACGAACGCCAGCCCGCCTATTCGGAAGCGCGGCGCGGCACTTACGACCCGCAGTATTTGTTCTACACCCTGGGCAAACTCCAAATGCTCAAGCTCCGTCGCGACTTCCAGAAACAGGAAGGAAAGGAATTTTCCCTGCGGCGGTTTCACGATGAATTATTGCAACACGGCGCGCCGCCGGTTCGTTTGCTGCGCGAGCGAATGCTGAAGAGCTCAAAGTCGTGGGACGCGCTTTTCTGAAATTGAACTTTCCCGACGCCGCGAATCGCCCCGTCGCCTTGAGCAACGCCAGATCATTGGCGGAATCAACTTCACCACCTTGGCGGAAACAAATCCCGCGCCTGTAACCAACGAATCTACGCCTTGCTTGCGCAACCGGCATGGTTTAGAGAATAAAACTTGGTTGTGAATCGAGCTCAACTGACAATCCGAAGGAAGATGGCTTGTTTAGCCGTCGCGTTGCTTCTTCACCTTTCAACGTGCTTTGAGTGAACGCCGTGTCCCGCTTTATACCGAACAAATGCTGGCGTCGGACATCCAGTCTCTCAACGAGTCATATTTATTTTCACGTTCTCCCTCACCCTGACCCTCTCCCCACGGAGAGGGAACAGCCATCGCCCGTTGCCCGTTTGCTCGATCCGGCTCGTGCCATCTCCGTCAGACGCATTCCAAGAAACCGGAGAACGATTCTCCTTCTCCCCGGGGAGAAGGCCGGGATGAGGGCGAGCGTTAAA
>CAZNOE010000314.1:0-5742 GCA_964574525.1 uncultured Bifidobacteriaceae bacterium | reverse complement strand
GCCAATACAGGTCTTGTAGTTGGCGTGCTTTCACGAGCGCCCAAAAGGCCAGAGACGGGATTCTCGCTCGCCTACGTAATCACTTCGGCCGATCTGAGACCGAACAGGTGACAGCACCTGGATATTGCAGCACCGCCGCACATAAACGAGGTCGGCTGGGCGATCTCATATCCGCGCGTGTCACTTCGCCCGCAAGTCATCGTCCATTGAATTTTAGCCCTATTTGACAGATTCCCTTTCTGACTTACTTGTGTTTCGATCCCGCAAAGCGGGATCGTTGTTATGAAAATTGCAGAGAAAGATTTTGATGTGTTGCCGGTGTTGGATGAGCACGAGGCTTTGAACGGTCAGGCGGCGGTGCAGCTTGGGTGGGGCGAGGCTACTGACGAGCCGGCTCGCGAGGACGCTCGCTCCACCGGCTGCCGGTCACTTGCCAGCTTTGATTTGTTTCCTTCCCGTACCGGCTTGGATTTGTGGCTTTGCCTCTCCTTGGGCTGCGAGCATGGCTCGTAGCTTCAAGACAATTTCGCCGTGTGTCGCTGCGAGATTCTTCGTTTCGCCCGGATCGGTTTCGTAGTCGTAAAGCTCCAGATCGGCGGTGTCGGCGGGTGCGCCGGGTTTTTTCCATTCCACAAGCCGATAGCGCGCGGTGCGAACTGCACGACCGATGATTGGTCCTTTCTCTCGCGGACTGCGGGGATAGCTATGGAAAATCGCGTCCTTTGTTGCGGCAGAAGCATTGCGCAAGGTCGGGACAAAGCTGCGGCCATCGAGTTTTTGCGAAACGGTGCTCGCAGGAATTCCAGCCAGTTCGCCGAGCGTGGGATAAATATCCACGCTCTCAACAAGCGCGGAGGTGCGGCTGCCGGCTTTGGTCACTCCCGGCACGATGACGAGCAACGGGATGTGCGTGGCTTCTTCATAGTTGGTGTGCTTGCACCACATTCCGTGATCGCCGAGATGCCAGCCGTGGTCGCCCCAAAGAACGATGATGGTGTTACTCGCAAGCCCGAGGCGATCCAGTTCATCCAGCATGCGGCCGAGTTGCGCATCCATGTAGCTGACCGCGGCGTGATAGCCATGAATCAAAGTGCGCTGGAGTTCCTCGGCCAGCGCGCCCTTCTCCGGGATGTCTTTGTATTGGCGCAGTTCGCCGCCGAATTGTGGCGCATAAGCGGGCGCGCCTTCGGGCGGAGTCTGACGCGATGCGGTTTTGAAGGCGGCGCGGTCGTAAAGCTCCCAATACTTTTTCGGTGCGCAGAAGGGCAGGTGAGGTTTCACGAAGCCGACGGCGAGGAGAAACGGCGCGTTGGATTTCTTTTTCGTGGCTTGCAGCCGGCGGATGGCTTCATCGGCAATCTGGCCGTCGGGATACACGTCGTCCGGCACGTCGAGGTTTTCGTAGGGCGCGCCGCGCGGCATTTCGGCGATTGCTTTGCCGGACACGTTTGAGAAGAGCGCTTCCTCGCGCGTCAACCCATTCGTGCCAGGACCCTGTGGCTTTGCGTAGGCGACAACTTTCGCCTGCCAATGCGGAACGCTCCACGACGCCGGGTCTTCATGATTGCCGTGGCCGACGTGGAAAATTTTCCCCATCGCTTCAGTGCGATAGCCATTCTGCTTGAACAACTGTGGCAATGTCACCGCGTCGGGTGCGGCTTCGCGGAAATTCGTGCCCAGATCATAGATGCCCAGTGTGGTTGAGCGCAGGCCGGTTAATAGCGCGTTGCGCGATGGCGCGCACACCGCCTGGTTGCAATACGCCCGTTCGAACAGCATCCCGCGCGACGCGAGCCGGTCAATGTTCGGAGATTTTACGAGCCTGTCACCATAACAGCCGAGCAGCGGCTTGAGGTCATCCACGCAAATGAACAAAACGTTTGGCCGCGCGGTCGCCGCTGATTTTTCAGCGGCGTCACAGAAGCAGGCAAGCGTTGACGCAAGCGCGAGGACAAGAAAACGGGCCTTCGACTTCATGGAGAGAAGAATTAGCCGTCGGCCCGCCAAAGTCCACGCTCAAAGCCGGGTCGGCTGCTCGTTCCGATCACAATCCCACGACGACGGCTTTGGTCTGGGTGTAATGCTCCAGAACTTCATGGCCCATCTCGCGGCCCCAGCCGGATTGTTTATAGCCGCCGAAGGGCAGCGCGGAGTCGAACACGTTATAGCAGTTGATCCAAACTGTCCCGGCTTTCAACGCCGCACCAATGCGGTGCGCTTTCGCAATGTCGCGTGTCCAGACCCCGGCAGCGAGGCCGTAAGGAGTTTGGTTGGCGCGGGGAAGCAGTTCCTCGGAATTGGTGAACGGTTCAGCTACGACCACCGGGCCGAAAATCTCCTCGCGCACGATGCTCATGTCCGGCTTCACGTCTTTGATGACGGTCGGCTGGACAAAGTAGCCACGTTCGCCGGAGCGGTTGCCGCCGGTTACGTAACAAGCGCCGGCTTGTTTGCCCTGGTGCATGTAATTCGTGACCCGCGAGAGTTGTTCCTCGGAAACGAGCGGGCCCATTTCCGTGGCGGAATCGAGGCCAGGCCCGAGTTTGATTTTCTTCGCCTGTTCGGCAACTCCGGCGACGACGTCATCGAAAATGTCGCGTTCGACCATGAGCCGTGAGCCGGCGCAGCAGCACTGGCCGTGATTGAAGAAAATCGCGTTGGCCGCGCCGGCAATGGCCGCGTTGAGATCGCCCACGTCCTTGAAAATAATGTTGGGCGATTTGCCGCCGAGTTCGAGGCTGACCTTTTTCAGGTTTCCCGCCGCGGCGCGCGCGATGATTTTTCCCACCTCCGTCGAGCCGGTGAAGGCGATTTTGTCCACGTCGTCGTGAACAGCGAGAGCAGCGCCAGCCGTTTCGCCGAAACCGGTCACGATGTTCACGACGCCATCAGGCACGCCGGCTTCGAGCAGAATCTCGCCGAGGCGCAGCGCGGAGAGCGGCGTTTGTTCCGCAGGCTTGAGGACAACGCAATTACCGCACGCCAGCGCCGGGCCGAGTTTCCACGCGGCCATGAGCAGCGGGAAGTTCCACGGAATGATCTGGCCGACGACGCCGATCGGTTCGCGCAACGTGAACGCGTGAAAGTGGCTGCCGGGCGCGTAGGGCACGCTGATGGGAATGGTGTTGCCTTCGATCTTGGTGGCCCACCCGGCCATGTAATGAAACAAGTCTGCCGCCAGCGGAACGTCCGCCACCCGCGCCACGGCGCGTGGCTTGCCGTTGTCGAGTGATTCCAGTTCCGCGAGTTCGTCGGCGTTTTGAAGGATGAGATCGCCGATGCGCCAGACGAGTTTGCCGCGTTCGCTCGGCGTCATCCCTGGCCACGGCCCGGATTCAAACGCCCGGCGGGCGGCGGCGACGGCGCGGTTGATGTCTTGCTTGTCGCTGTCGGGAACGCGGGCGATGACCGACGCGTCGGCGGGGTTGAACACCTCGAATATTTTGCCCGAGGTGGCCGGCGTCCATTTGCCGCCGATAAGATTGTGTTTCGGTTGCTTGAGCCACGCGGCGAGGCGCGGGCTGATGTTTAGATCGGCGCGGTTGGTCGAAGGTTCGCCATTGCCGTGGCCGTTGTGAGTGGGAGTGATTTTGCGGCGCGATGCCGCAACGCGGGGACGAGAGGCGGTCGTTTTCATAAGCTCAAACTGGGTTGTGGATTCACAGAACAATTTAGTCCCGGCGATGGCAAGCGCAATTCTCTTTCTCCCTTGCAGCCGGGACGGGGCGCTGACAATTTCCGCGCATGAACCTCTTTCGTTTCCGGGGACCGTTTCTGGCCGCCTTCTGTCTGCCTGGTGTGCTCTGCGCCGCGCCTGGGGACGACAAAGCCGCCGACACCAACGCTGTCTGGCTCGCCGAGCATTACACCAAATACGAACATCGCATCCCGATGCGCGATGGTGTCCGCCTTTTCACGCGCGTCTATGTGCCCAAGGACGATTCGCAAGCGTGGCCGATCCTGCTCACACGCACACCTTACGCGTTGAAACCTTACGGCGCGGACAATTACACCGATCCCTCCGGCTCATTCCGCACGCTGGCGAAGGACAAGTTCATCCTCGTCACGCAGGACGTGCGCGGGCGCTACGGCTCGGAAGGTGAATACGTTCACGTGCGGCCGTTCAATCCGAACAAAGGGCCGAAGCACGCCGATGAAAGCTCGGACGCGTGGGACACGATTGACTGGCTGGTGAAGAACGCGCCGAACAACAACGGCAAAGTCGGGATGTTCGGCATTTCGTATCCGGGGTTCTACACCTCGATGGGCATGATTGACAGCCATCCCGCGTTGAAGGCCGCGTCGCCGCAAGCGCCGGTTACCGATTGGTTCATCGGCGACGACAACAATCACAACGGCGCGTTCTTCCTGTCGCAGAGTTTCAATTTCTTTTTCCGGTTCGCGCAGAAGCTCGACGATCCGTTGCACGAGACGGCGCGGGACTTTCCTTTTGGGACGCCTGACGGCTATGACTTTTTTCTGCGTATGGGGCCGCTGGCGAACGCGGACCTGGGTCACTTGAAAGGCCGCGTGCCCGAGTGGAACGAATTCCTGGCGCATTCCACCTACGACGATTACTGGAAAGCGCGCAACGTCCGGCCGCACCTCAAAAACATCCGTTGCGCCGTGATGAATGTCGGCGGCTGGTTCGACGCGGAGGATTTGTTCGGCCCGCTGGAAACGTATCGCTGGACCGAGCGGCAGAATCCCGGCATCACGAACGTGCTCGTGATGGGCCCGTGGTCGCACGGTGAATGGGGGCGGGGCACCGGGGAGAAACTTGGCCACATCGGCTTTCACGCGAAGACCGCGGAGTATTACCGGGAGAAGATCGAACTGCCGTTCTTCCGCCATTTCCTGAAGGGCGACACGAACTACACCGCGACCGAGGCGCGCGTGTTCGAAACCGGCACAGATCAATGGCGGCGTTTCGATGCGTGGCCGCCGAAACAGGCTGTGGCGCGCACGCTTTACTTCCGGCCCGGCGGTGCGCTCGCCTTCGACTCGCCCACCGACGGAGCAAATGCGTTCGACGAGTACGTGAGTGATCCCGCCAAGCCCGTGCCTTACACGGATGACAAATCCACCGGTTATCCGCGCGCGTATCCGATCGAAGACCAGCGGTTCGTCGCATCGCGGACAGATGTGCTCGTCTATGAGACGGAGCCGTTGGAGGAGGATTTGACCTTGGCCGGCCCGCTCAAGGCGACACTACATGTCTCCACGACCGGCACTGATTCCGATTGGATCGTCAAACTGGTTGATGTTTACCCGGGCGATTTTCCGAATCCCAATCCCAACCCAGCCGACGTGAAACTCGGCGGTTACCAGCAACTCGTGCGCGGCGACGTCTTCCGCGGGAAATTCCGGAACGGCTTCGAGAAGCCCGAACCATTCGAGCCGGGCAAGGTGACGAAGATCGAGTTTGCGATGACGGACGTGTGCCACACTTTCCGGCGGGGCCATCGAGTGATGGTGCAGGTGCAAAGCTCGTGGTTTCCGCTGGTGGACCGCAATCCACAGACGTTCGTGAACATTCCGACGGCGAAGGCGGAAGATTTTAAGAAGGCGATCCAGCGCGTCTATCGCGCCGGCAATGCCGCCTCGTCGTTGACGGTGCAGGTGCTGCCCGCGCCCGCGCTGTGACGGGAAGGGCGAATCGGTGCGATTCCCTCTCCCCTTCGGAAGGGGAGAGGGTCAGGGTGCACCGCCATTGAAAGAAGATGACCATGTGATGTTTTT
>CAZNOE010000313.1:0-6986 GCA_964574525.1 uncultured Bifidobacteriaceae bacterium | reverse complement strand
TCTTCCAGGAGCGCGACTTTCCGCGTCCGTATGGCGGCGCCAAGCGGCGTCAACGCCGGAAGCGCGAGTTGGTTTACGGGCAGACTTGTGTCCGGCCCGGCCAGCGGAACAACGGTGAACTTCATGACCTGACCCGTGGTGGCCGGATCGGCAGGCTCGAACTCTTCAGACGGAAGCCCGCCCGCAAACGGCTCGTCCGGCCCTTCGTTGATCAGGTAAATCTCCGTTCCCACCGGCACGCTGCTGAAGTCCACGATGACATCCGCGCGTTCGGCGGGCGACATGAGCAATTGCTTCAGCACGACGGGTGCGGGCAGGAAACCGCCCTCGGTGCCGATTTGCGTGAAAGGCAGGATCGGCGGGGCTGGCCTGGTCGCAAGCGGATTGAGCACGAGCTTCAAGATGAGAAAGCGACCGTTGCAGCCGTCGAGCAGACGGAAGCGGTATCGCCGCGGCTCGACGTTCAGGTTCGGCCAGGTGTTGCCGTTCACGAGCATCGTGTTGCCGAAGAACTCCGGATTCCAGAACGGCGAGATGTCGCTCTTGGGGATGTACGGTCCCTTGAAGCCGTCGAAGAACGCGCGGTCAGTGGGGTAAAACAATGAGCCGTCGGCGTTGAACGCGCGGTCCTGGATGGCAATGGGAATCTCGTAATACTTCGTGCCCGGCAAATCTCCGAGCGCCGGCGCCGGCCCAGGCAAAATGCCGCCCGGCAGATCATCCGGACCACCGCGAATGAGGAAGAATCCAGCCGGCCCGGCATAGACGTTGAGTCGTGTCATACCCAGCGCGTGGTCATGATACCACGCGGTTGTGGCGCGCTGATCGTTGGCGTATTGGAAGACCGCTGTGCCCGGCTCCCACAGTTGGCCGAGGAGGCTTTCCGATTTCGCTTTGAACGGATCGTACCAAGTGCCCGTCGTGAAGTAGCCCGCGGGAATGTCTTTCGCGTCCGGCAAATACCACGCCTCCGCATAGCCGTCGCTCTCCTCCGATGCGTGCGCGCCGTGAACGTGAGTCACGATCGGCACCGGCCCGGTGTAAGGCGCCGGCTTGACGTTTTTCTTGAACGTCGGCCGCATGTCGCGCGGCCCGGGCGGATTGGCCCAATGCAGCGTCGGATCAACTGCCAGCAAGTGCGGCAGATAATTTCCCGTAGCGTCGGTCAACTGGTTGAGCCATTTCACGCGCAACGGCGTGTTATGTTTCGCTTCGAGAGTGAACGCCGGGTAATTGAACGTGGCCGGATGATTCACGGACCCGTAACTCCATACTGTTGTCGTCGGCCAGCCGACGGGCAGGACCTGTTGCCGGAATTGGCGCACGGCGATTTCGTAGTAATCAAAGTTCTCGTCCGTGAGTACCGGCAGCTCGGTGGTTCGCGGCATGGCCGGTGGGATGACGAGCGGTGTGACGTATTTGGGGAGCAGCGCCGGGTTGAGCGTGCCGCCGGGAATCTGGGCCGTGGCTCGATGAATGATCGCCCGCCAGGGAAGGAACGTGGCCGCGCCAGCCACGCCAACAGTCCTGATGAATTCTCTTCTTGTTTTCATGACTCTGACCTTTCTTTGTGCGTCTCAGAGCCAAACGGCCTGGTGGGTCAAGCTCACGGAGGCTGGCCGATTCTCTTCTCAGACCGGTTGGTTCGTAATGAACTGGTTTGGTTCGACAACTCGCATCTTCCGCCGGGGGCGAATGTGGCGCAGCACCTTTATTGGCAATTCTTCAACCGAAATTGATCTGCGCCCGGCAACCCTGATCCAATCGGAAGCCAGGCGGCCTGGTTCCGGTTTTTTCGTTTGCGGATTGCCCCGGCAGGACCGCTCCCGGACAGGCTGGGCCATGCGAAATCCAAATTCTGGAGTGTGCAGTCAGACGCACAGTTGTCGCCTGGGCGGGCCGCAGTAAGGTGGGGCCAAAATGATGAAAGTCATAAAGGCGCGCAGGAAAGAGGCAGACCCACTATTGGATTCCGGCGCAGCGGCGATGAGTTCACCCGCCGGTGCGCGATACTGAATCAGCCAATCACCCGCCGGAATAACATGCCGACCAAAGAGAACAAACGTCAGGCGAAGGGACTGGTGGAGTCATTGGAGTTGCGGGCGCATGCCGGCCCGCCGGTTTGCGAAAAGGAAATCCTGTCAGCGCGGGAGTTCCTGCGGGAGCACGATTTTTCTGCGGCCAGCGACTATTTCGATCGCCTCGGGCAAGTCCAGAGCCGGGTCGTGGCCAGGCCCGCCGCGCGGCTACAAGCGAAGCGAAATTACGGAGGTGAGGCTGCCGGGTGGTGGATGCAGTTGCAGTCCATTTACGACCACGTGATTCTCTCCACGTGCCATCAGGGAGAATTTAATCTGCGGCGTGGCCGGGTGAAAATTTCGCATCGGTTCAATCAGGCGGGCCGCATTGATTTCGTTGAGTTAAAGTTCCTGTGCTCATTGCAGCCTGAACTCAACGGAGGAATCCGGAAGCTTCTAACGGTCAAGAACTATCAGGGTCTTCGGAAGGACTGGCATGAGGCGGATGCCTTTGCCTTGCGAGTTCTGCCGCAGGAATTGATTTTCCTTTTTCAGGACATCTTCCGTTGCCCGAGGGACGAAGTCTTGGGTTGGCTGATCAACATTGGTCATCGGGCGGTGGAGGACCTGCTTAATGCTGTGAGGGCGCGTCCAGTCAACGGTTCCGCTACCGGCGCCGCCGGCAATCCGGATCAGTTGTGTATGAAAGCCGTCCTCGAGGATGAAGTTGCCCTCCCGATCCTTGAACAGGCCGCCGCGTTGGAGTCGGCGGTTGAATTCGATGATCCGGAAACGGTGGTCGTCCGTTACCGCCACAAATAACTTTCTTCTCACAACCTCGGAAGGACGAGTTACACGAGTCCCCAACTTTTTCGGCGATGTTTCGAAGCGATTGGGGACTCGTGTAACTCATCCCTCCGACCATAAAGTTTTGCAGTTGCTCAAGTCTGAGCGCTTCGGCGGCTGGCTAACTCTCCCGCGTGTAGTCTCCTTCCATCAGCGTCATCCACTGCTGGCCGCCTTGTGACATTTCCATGCGGAAACGATAATGTTCTTCGTCGGGGAATTCCCACGTCGTCCGGCTGTGGCCCTGAGAATCGTGACAGAGCATTTGCAGCGTGTTCCCTTTGAAGTCGCCCTTGAAGACATTCGGCGACATACCCGTCGAATCCCACCAGTGCAGCACGTGGCATTTTTCCGCCGCGTCGTAGGTGAACACGCCGTGGCCCCGGAAGTTGATCCTGCCATCACGCTCCTGCTCGTAATCGTGCGCAAGAATAAAACCATCCACGGCCACGCGATTGTCGCAGCGGCCAATGGCGGTACCGCCCTTCGGGTCCCAGGGACAAGGCGGGATTATTTCCTTTCCGATCCAGCGGCCGGCCAGAGCGTTCAGTTTTCGGTGGGCTTCGGTGGGCTTGGGCATTTCCATAATAGGAGCTCGTTTGGCAAAACCGGTTAAGGGTTGGCAATCGGTTGAGGTTGCGCGGGCTTGATCATCTTGGCCATGAGGAATCCAGCCAGCAGCCATCCGATCACTTGATCAATAGCATCCACGGCAATGAAGCTGAAAGGGTAGCCATACCAATTCCACTGTGAGATGCTGAGGGCGAGCCACGTAAACAATCCCATCATCGCCACCATCGTCGCGCGGCACAATAGCTTCCCAACGGTCGCGGAAAGAATGGACGCAGCGATCAATCCGCACAGCACCGTGGCAAGAAACTCGATGATCAATTGCTTCGGCTCCATCGGTTCGCCGCCGTTAGGATGGTACAGAAGAAGCCCCGACGGCCCGGCTTTGTATTTCGCGGTCCAGGCATCCATTTGTTCCTTGGACATCTCCTTGGTCATGTCCATGCCCGGGAAGAAATAAAGGCCCGGCTGTTGGAGATTGCTCTTGAGCGCCGCCAGCACGGCGCCTTCGTCCTTTTCGTTCATCATGGTCAGGCCGAGGTGGCCGGTGAGCGGACACATGTGGACAATCGCGCTCCAGATGAACGCGATAACTCCGCCGAGAATTCCTGCCAATAGAGTTTTTTTCATATGATCTCCTCAGTGATAGTGAGACAACGACTTTGTTTTGTGGGTGATTGCAGTATTCGGACTGTGGTTTTCTTTGGCGCAAGCGGCTGCGAATGGGTTGTCGCTAGGGCTGATGCCGGTGAAGATTATTGCCGGTTGGCCGCAGGTCAAGCCGGGATTTCCGGACCTGATGAAGCTATTCTCCAACGAGCACATCGGCCATTGTGGACTCCTCCGACACTTCCCTGAGCAATCAACATTTGCCGCGCTTCTTCGATTGGCTGCCGAGCGCTTTCTCAATCGCGGCGATGTAGCTCTTGACCGGTGTGCGCGCAATGACCTGGCCGATGACATCGAGGGGCACATCCTCAAGCTTCTTGAACCGCACGCAGCTTTTGCCCATGTCGAGTTTTTTTCCGGCTGCCTGCCATGCTTTTCGGAACCATTGCTCCGTGGCTTTGTCGCCATAGACGTTGCACAGGTAAATCGCCATGTGGTTCTTTTGCGATGCGAGGTTGGCGAACGGAAGAGGTTGCTTCGGATCGCAATGGTAGCCGGCGGGATAGATGCTGTGCGGGATCACGTAACCGATCATCCCGTAGGTCATGCGCTCTTCGTAGCCTTTCGAGAGATTGGCCAGGATGATTTTGCGCACGGCGCTGATCGCGGCCCGCCGATCTTCGGGAAGACCCTTCAGATATTCGTCAACAGTTGTAGCGGCACTTTTCATAAGGGGTTGATGGTTTGAAAAGATTGGACAGTCGCCGTGTTTGCGTCAAGCACCTGGCCGCTTAACGCATTCCTGCGCGATTCCGCCATTGTGGCTGGCCAAGGCCGCGGCGGGCCGTGCGCTCAGGGCGAGGTGCAACAGCGTGCGCCCGTACCTTCCGGAGCGACGCCTTTTATGCTGGATAGAATCGCCTCAGCCGCTTCGCGCGCTCCGTCAATTTCAAAAGCAGGGGGCCTCGGTTTCAAGCCTGTCCAGCGGTCCTGCGTGTACATCGTCAACAGTTGATCGAGCACATCGGCTTCCGTGGCGACAAAACCCAGACCCAGGTCGCTGACAAGCTGCGCGTTGATAAACTGCTCGGCATGTCCCGGTACCGGCACCACGAATACTGGTTTGCCCAGGACGAACGCTTCCGAAACGGCGGAGTAGCCTCCGTTGATGACCAGCGCATCCGCCCGGGCCAGGAACCCGGTGTTGTCCATCTGCCGGCCGTGGTAGGTCACGTTTCCGCGCGACTCACCCGGTCGTCCAACCACGTGAATCTGGAAAGGGATCTGGTGCTGGTCAAATGCGATGTTCGAGGCATGAACCGAACCACTCAGCATGAACACCACGTCACGTAGCCCTCGCGGAGAAGGAAGGCTCCGAGCCGGCGCTGCTTTCGCTTTTTCAATCACCGTCCGGCGCGCGATGAGTCCGATGCGCTTGAACTTGCGATGACGCGTGCGGGTGCGCAGAGGAAATGGGCTCAAAACGAGGTTGCAGTAATGCCGGTGGAACAGATAATCGGAGAATTCCACAAACCAGAAATGGCTGCGGATTCCGGGCGGAACGCTTGGCCGTTTCAGGTATTCACTGACGATGATTTCCGAGGTGTTCAGGCCGACGATCGGAATGCCACGCCGCCGAAGCGGAGCGACGCTATACTCCGAATCAATCACCGCAACGTCGGGACGGAGTTGGTCCAGCAGCTTTCCGAGTTGCGCCTTCTTGGTTTTGGCGATCCTGGCAAGGGACCGAATTGTCTTCAGCGTGGACCAACCACTGATTCTCCCGCCTTTGCTGGAATAAAAGAACGATTCCATCGACGTCATCGACTCAATGCAATTCTTGTCCTGAAAGAAAGTCAGCCCATTCCCCGAAGTGAGCACGTGGATGTGAGACCCCGCCTCGGCCAGGTGTTCCATCACGGCGTAGCACCGTGTGCTGTTGCCCATGCCCAGCCCGTTAATGACAAACAAGCAACTTCGACTCACCGTTGCAGGAAACAGTGCGGGCTTGACAAAAGCAACTTTCAATTCGACAAGGGCGCGGTTTATTTCAGCCTCCGGGCGTCCGGCCGTCGGCGGTAGGGACATCGCGCTGCGATGCCCCCGCCCGCGAATCAGCGGGCGGACTGTTGCGCTGCTGAACGCGGCGCGGATGGCGCAGCGCGCCGTCCCTACCAGAATGATAATTTGCGCAGACGATTACGGGCTAAGGGATGACATTGACCGGGCGATTCTCGAGCTATGCGGTTTGGGGCGGCTGAGCGCGGTTTCCTGCATGGTGGCGCTGGAGCGGTGTGGGGCGGACGCTCTGCAGAAATTGCTGGAGCACCAAACCAGGGTGGATATCGGGCTTCACCTCTCCCTGGCGGATGAAACGTTGCCGCAAGGCGCTAACGCCGCGAATACCAGTTCAACACCGCATTTCCCGGCTTACAGAGATTTTTTGCGGCGCGCGCTGCTGGGCCGGATCGGGGCTCGAGAATCGTTTCTCCAAGTGTCGGCGCAGTATGAGCTGTTCCTGAAAAAATGCGGGCGGCGACCTGACTTCATTGATGGACATCTTCACGTTCACCAGTTGCCCGGCGTCCGTGATGGACTGATTGAATTTGTTCTGAGTCTGCCGGCCGACGCCCGGCCTTACCTTCGTAACACTGGCGAACCACTGGCGAATCTCCGGCGGGCGCGGCTTCCGTGGGTCAAGGCTGCTTTCATCGGAGCGTTTGGCAAGCGGATGCTCGCGCGCCTGCGGGCGGCGGGTTTGCCCACCAATGACGGCTTTGCCGGCATCTATGACTTTCGCAATTGGCGCCGGTATCCGGAATACTTCCCGCGCTTCGCCGCCTGTCTATCAGATCGGAACGGCATTCTTGTCGTGCATCCGGGCGGCCAGGAAGATTGGCGGCGGCAAGAGTTCACAACCCTGCGCGAGTTCAAGTTCGCTTC
>CAZNOE010000312.1:3211-6996 GCA_964574525.1 uncultured Bifidobacteriaceae bacterium | reverse complement strand
ATCCTCCCCCCGCTAAATAGTCAAAATCCCTCGCCAGTAGCGAAAGTCGGGTTAGAAACACTATGAATGCAAGGCCGGTGTCGTCATACAAAGCGCCCGTTATCGTGTCTTTGAGTTTAACAGGGTGGTCGTCTTGTTTATGCTCGCTGAATTCGTTCATAAAGCATCTTTGAGCGATGCAAGCTCTATCAGAAGATAAAGTCCTCCGTCAATCTCCTTGGCCTCAAATCCCGCATTTGAATGGAGCGCCATCATCCGCACCCGGTTTCCCGGAGCGCGGCTCTGTGAGCCGCAGCCCGCCGCCTGCCAACCCAACCGCTGCGGGTTTCCGCCGTCGCTTCGCTTCCGCCTTCATCTGAAGAGTAAGATTAAGAAGCTGCGCCCAAATGCTTCACCGCGAAATTCAATTGCTCGCCCAGCGCGAGAAACGCTTTGGCCCACTCGATCGCGCCCGGATCAGCCTGACCGGCTTTCGGTTTTAGTATGGGAAAATGCGACTGCAACATTTCCCAGTACGCGTTCTGCACCTTCCACAAATTCAAGTCCAGCGGCGTCCCGCGCACGAGCGCCGCGAGCGCCCCGATGTATTGCAGGAGTTCCACGTCGCCGGGATTGGCCATCAGTTTCTGCATCATCCGTTCGAGCGTGGTTTTCACGACGTAAGCCAGTTCGGCATCGAAGATGTTGATCCGCTTCGTGCGGGCTTGTTCCAACAGGGGCCGGACGCGGTCAAGGTCCGGCTGGTCTGCCGAAAGAGCGCGACACGCATCGGCGTGAAGGATAAATTCCGCCGCCGTCTCCAGCGACCCAGGCGGCGGGATGTGCAGGTCACGCAGAAAGTTCATCAGCGGCAGATAACGCTCGGTGGCGAGCCGGTAGCCACTCTCCACGTCGTCGCGCGCGGTGGCGACGATTTGATTGATGATCTTGCGCTGCTCGTCCTTGAAAAGTGTTTTGAGTGTGTACGACGGGCTTTCCAGATGATGATCAATCAGCCGGATGACTTCGGCGTAATCCGAACGGTCAAACGCCGCCCGCATTACTTCGGTCGCCTGCTGAAACGGTTTCGCGCCACTGCTCGGATTAACGCCGCAAATAACGTTGTGCTCGCCCATGTAAAATGCGGCGTAATTCATCACGGACGATTCGCGCGCGATCTCAAAGCCCACCCGCACGCGGCCATACGCGAGCTTGGTTTTGCCGGCCACGTGCACCTGCCGCTCCTCTGATTCGAAGTTGTAAAGGTAGATGTGCGTCTGCCGTTCGTAGGCTTCGAACAGGGAGCTCATCGCGTAGTGCGCAATGACCTTTTCCCAGTTGAGCATGGCCGGGCGCACAAACTTTTCGTAAATCACCCGCCCATCCTGATGCTCGGGAATGTTGCTGCGCGCATGCTGCAACAAATCGAGAAAACCAGGCTCAAGGTCTTGCTCGAGGACGTCGCGGGCCAGTTGGAGCGCGCGACCGGCATATTGAATCACCTGGACGGTCTCGATCCCGGAAATCTCATCGAAGAACCAGCCGCAGCTTGTGTACATGAGCATGGCGTGGCGCTGCAGTTCGAGGAGTTTGATGGCCGTGACTTTTTCCACATCATTGAGCGGATGATGGCCGTGCTCCTCGAAAAATTTCCCAACGTTTTCCGACGAGCGGTCGAGGATGACGTCAATGTAGTCGTTGCGTGCGTCCCACGGATTCTTAAAAAGCACCGCGGCCATCTGCTCGTAGAGCGGCGCGAGTTGATCGCGCAGCCAATCGAGCGCCTGCCGGAGCGGCGCGCGCCATTCCTGATGCCAGCCGGCATGGCCGCCGCTGTTGCACCCGCAATTCGCCATCCACCGCCCGACGCCGTGCGCGCAACTCCACGCGCTGCCTTCGTGAATTTGCGCCTCGTGGGTGGGCGGATGCTGCTCCAGGTATTCGGCGTAGTTCGTGAGCCGCGCGAGGTTGTTGCTCTCGATGTGTTGCAACGCGTAGGCCAGCGCCATTTCGCCGTAGCGATGATGATGGCCATACGATTCGCCGTCGGTCGCGACGTGGACAAGTTGATCCCAATCGCGCTTGTCGGAGAAGGCGCTCATCAATCGCCCGGCAAACCGCTCGCCGCTCTCGAGCAAATGCTCGAACGAGATCGCCTGGGATACCGGTGCATCGTAGAAGAACAAGCTGATTTCCCGTTCGGAAGGAAGTTTGCAGAGATAAGCGCGAGAGGGATCAATGCAACCGCCGTTGACATCTTTCCAATGCTCTTTCGCGGCCGGCTCGCGCACACTTTTCGCCTGAAACGGCGAGAGAATTGTAAATCGGATGCCGAGTTCGGCGAGCACGTCGAGCGTTTCGGAATCGGCGGCGGTTTCCGAAAGCCACACACCTTCGGGTTTGCGGCCAAAGCGGAATTCGAAATCGCGAATGCCCCACAGCACCTGCGTGTATTTGTCGCGCCGATTCGCCAGTGGCAGGATCATGTGGTTGTACACCTGCGCCAGGGCCGAGCCGTGGCCGGAAAATCTCTGGCGACTGCGCCGGTCCGCTTCGACGACGGCTTCGTGAATCTCCGGCATGGCGCGCTTCATCCACACCAGCAGCGTCGGGCCGAAGTTGAAGCTGATGCGCGAGTAAGTGTTCACGATGCTCGCGATCCTGCCCTCGCCATCGAGCATACGCGCGGTGGCGTTTGGCGCGTAACACTCGGCGGCGATGCGCTCGTTCCAATCATGATACGGCGCGGCGGAGTCCTGAAGCTCGACCGATTCGAGCCATGGATTCTCACGCGGCGGCTGATAAAAATGTCCGTGAACGCAGACGAATTTTTGCATCGGTCAGCGGTGCTCGATAAACTGCTTGTGCTGCTCCGCCCGTCACGAATACCCAGTCACGAATCGCCCAGCAAGCGCAGAATCGCGCGCAACGGAATTGCCGCCCGGTCCGAGCGGGACAAGCCACACACGCGCTTCGCACCGTCCGCATGCCGTCCACCGCTTCCGCGTCCGGACAAAAAATTACCGCTCTAATTGCGTTTCGCTCGCGACCAATTCCGCCAATGCGTTCTGCAATCGTCGCGTCACCGGACCGGGCCGCCCAGTGCCAATCGGCCAGTCATTGATTTGCACGACGGGCATCACATCGTTCGTGGTGCCGAGCAACATCGCTTCATCAAGCGCGCGCAATTCTGACTCGGGCACGGGGTTTTCGCGCACGGGAATGTTCAACTCTTTGCAAAGCTCGAGTGCCACGACGCGCGTGATGCCGTTCAGGATAAAATTATTTGCGGGATGCGTAATGAGAGTGCCGTCGCGCACGGCGGCGAAATTGGTGTGCGAACCTTCCGTAACCGCGCCATCGCGCACGAGGAGCACCTCATGAACACCGGCCACCTGAGCTTGTCGGTTGGCCAGAATACTCGGCAGCAGTGAAGTCGCCTTGATATTGCACCGCGCCCAGCGATTGTCGGCCGCGGTGATGACGCGAACGCCGGAGAGCCATTTCTCATGCAGAGGTGTGAACGGTGCAGCATAGGCATACACGGTTGCGGGCACCGGCGGTTGCGGATAGCCGTGTTTGCGCGGGGCGACGCCGCGCGTGATTTGGAGATACACGGTGGCTTGGCCGCTGCGCAGCCCATTTTTGTCCAACAACGTTTCCGCGATGCTCTGCACTTCGGCATCCGTCGGGCCGACGATCTCCGTCGCCGCGAGGCTGTTTCGCAGCCGCTGCCAATGCGAGGCCGCTCGGAAAAAGTGCCCCTCGTGCGCGCGCACGACTTCATAGACGCCGTCGCCGAAGAG
>CAZNOE010000312.1:0-3111 GCA_964574525.1 uncultured Bifidobacteriaceae bacterium | reverse complement strand
TATCTGGCGGGGCTGAAATCGCCGTTGCTGCGAGTGACGGATGCCAGGAAGCACGAAGTGATTCGGGAAATCGGGCCATTCGGCAATATGGTTCGGCCTTTCACGGTCAACGGTCGCCAGACCCTCTGCTATGTGAACGTGAATGAACTGCTCGGCTTTGAAGTCGGCGATCTGCAAACCAGCAAATTGCTGCACCGTGTGGAAGTGCAGGGTTATGGGAAAGGCCCGGTGAAACGGCACGGTTGCCCGAGCCACGGCATCGCGCTCACTCACGACGAGAAAGAAATCTGGCTGTGCGACGCGACCAACCAGCGCTTGCACATTTTCGACAACACCGTGTCGCCGCCGAAACAAGTAACGAGCCTCCCCGTGCGGGACGAGCCGGGCTGGGTCACCTTTGGCATTGATGGCCGTTACGCTTATCCTTCAACAGGCGAGGTCATCGAAGCGAAGACCCGCAAGACAATGACTGCGCTGACTGATGAAACCGGAGCCGCCGTGCAAAGCGAGAAGATGTTGGAAATTGATTTTGCTGGCCAACGACCGGTGCGCGCGGGCAATCAGTTCGGTCTCGGTGCGAGAGAACGGAACTGATTCGTCCGACAGAACGCTGGGGACTGCCGGGTGAGGTTAGCTCTTGCCCAGCGCCTTGGCGACTGCCGCTTCCAGCGCTTCGCCCCGCAAATTCTTTCCGATGATCTTTCCTTCACCGTCGAGAAGGTAAGTCGCGGGGATGCTGTTCACGCCATATTTCGTGGAGAGCTTGTTGTTCCAGAACAGTCCGTCGAAGAACTGCTGCCATGGCATATTCTTCTCTTTGGTGAAACTTTCGAGTTTCGCTTTGTCTTTGTCGAGACTGATGCCGATGATTTCAAAGCCGTCGGCGTGGTGTTTTTCGTAAGCCTTCAGCACGTTGGGCAACTCAGCCACACACGGCCCGCACCATGTCGCCCAAAAATCAATCAGCACGACCTTGCCTTTGTAGTTTGCGATGGAGAGCGGTTTGCCCGCAACGTCTTTCTCGTCAAAGTCGGGAAATGTTGTTCCCACCACCAAGGCATCGCGAATTTTCTTCGCTTCGTCCTGCTTCTTGAGGCTCGCGACCTGCCCGCTGTCGGGAAACTCGTTCTTTAACTGAGCAATCAGTTCATCGCCCTTGTTGCTGTCATTCAGAAGCTGAGCGTACACCATGGCCTTCATAAGAAGGATTTGCGCCACGTCGTCCGTTTTCTCGCCTTTGTGCCTGGCCAGCAAGGCGTCGAATTCCTTAAGCTCGTCGGCCAGGTCTTTTTCCGTCCGCTTGCCTTCTCGGGTCTTGGTCTGGACCTTCGTCACCAATTCCTTGAGTTCGGTGGCCGCGGTGCTTGTCTCCTGGGTCAGCCCGCTTTGACTGGTGAACAGCAGTGAAGCGACGGCCAAGGCGGTTAGAATTCTGTTTTTCATACAGGCAATGGGTCGGCGTTAACGGTTTGAACTTATAAGCGTGAAGAGAACATTCTCATTTGCCCACCGCAAGCTAAATTCGGGGTACGCTCGCAGGGAACGCCGGAGTCCTGCCCGCTCAGGCGCGGCTTTTGCCGCGTAAAATCATGATGCGGCTTGAATTCTCCGGCCCGAAATAGATCGCCATCATATCGGCCATTCTCATGAGAACCCAAGGCTGTGTGTGGTTGACACCGTTCTTGGTGAACACAAAATCATCGGCAATGTAAACCGACGTGTGGATGGCTTGCCCTGTGGCATTCAACAAGACAATGAGATCGCCATAGACCGGTTCCTCCGCGACCGACACATACTCTTCGTCCAAAGTTTTTTGACAGTAAGCCGCGTCCAGGAAGTTCGTATCCGGCGTCGTGTTGAAGAAATTCAAGGCGGTAAACAAGCAATCCTGCCGGGACGCGGTTGGATCATTCCAGCAATCGGGAAAGGTGTAGAGCCGCACACGCGGGAACGGCGGCATCAGATAGCTCACATTGATCCCTGCACCTTCCGGAACGCGCGCGAGAGCTTTCAATAATGGCCGGATCAGTTTTTCCCGCCCGCCTTTGCCCCAGTATTTTATCAGCGCATCAATATCGGAGTCGGGCGTGACCTGCAGGCGCAACGTGAAAGCCGGAACTGCGTAGAAAGCCTCGATCAGGTCGTCGAAGCGGTCGGGTGCAAGGACGTTCCGAACGGCTTCCAGATCGGTGAAGCAGATAGTGCCCGAATTCGTGTAAGCCAGCCGGCGGACCTTACACAGATCGCGGCCGCTCAATCCGCTTTCGTTCAGCCGTTCTTCGAAGCCGTTCGGCGAAAAGCGCAAGGGAAAACGCTGCGCGTAATTGTTTTGGTTCCTGCCCAGCGCGGAATAAATCTGCTGGCGGGCCCGGCTGTTGAGCGACCAAACCAATGTTGCCGGTGGTGCAATCACGCAGCCGTTGGACGAGACGCTGCAGTATTTTGGGCTCAGCAGAATTCGTCGTTGTTGCGGTCGAAGGTCACAGGAACTCAGAAAATGGACCAACCGTCCGGGGGTAAAACCTGGAAAGGACCACTTTGGCATTTGCAAGCGTTCGCTCCCGTCGGGCAGAACGCCCTCGGGATAGGGAAGGGGGATTTCCAACGCCTCAATCATACCGCAGGGTGGGACGGCGCGTTGTTCTGCCTGAACGGTGTCTTCCGAGGGCCGGTGGTTCCGCTCGCGGTATTGTGCGACACCTGCGATCAAAACGAAGAGGAGAATAGTCGCCCCGCTGCCTGACAGAAACCAAGTCAGACAAAGTTTGGTTTTATTTTTGTCAGCCATGAAATGATGCCATCAAACCAAGGGGAATGAGCAGCGACTGTGCCCGGAGCTTCCTTCGAATCAGCCGACTCGCAGTCCGCCCCAATACCATGCATGGCAATCCGTTTTCGCGGGTTATCGCCGACTCACGGTTTGCGGGCAGGCCTTGCGAACGCTTTGCCTCAACTCTGTGCCGCCTTGGACTTGGACACCTGTGGCTGAATTTGGACCGGGCCCGCCGCACTTCAAATGGCGGAACGGGGCTTTTATGCATTGTTGAAGTCATGGCCGCAAAGTCCATGGCGCAAGTCGCCGAAGTTTCGCATGACCGCGTCGTGCGGTTT
>CAZNOE010000311.1:0-7007 GCA_964574525.1 uncultured Bifidobacteriaceae bacterium | reverse complement strand
GTCGTAAGCCGTCCAGCGCGGCGTCGGGATTTCGATGACGCGACCGTAGTAGAACGCGCGCTGCGCGGGGTCGAAGTCCGGGTCTTTCCAGACGGCGATCAGCTCGGGCGCGCCGATGGTGTTGCTCCAAGTCGCGTTCGGAACGTCCACCGTGCTGCCGACGCTCGGGAGTTTGCCGTCCGCGCCGGGCTTGCGGTCGCCGGACCAGGCCACGTCATAGACCTTCTCGTGCAACTCGCCCTTCGCGTCCATCCAGCCTTTGATGATCTGGTAGCGGTCGAGGTTCGCGCCGATCGGGTCTTTGAGCGCGGCGACGAGGAACGTCGGCGCTTTTCCTTTCGGCGCTTTGCTCAGATCGCCACCCATCGGCACGCCTTTGGTGTAACCGGTTTTTCCCGGCAGGCGATTGTTGGCGTCCGCCGACTCGAAGTCCCAGCCGCCGAAGAAGCGCACGACCATGCGCGGGCCGGTCGTGGCGTAGGTTTCCTTGCGCTGCATGGCATCCCAAATCGCCTCCCGCGTGTTCTCCGTCGCCCAAACGGCGGCGTAGCCGGAGGCGGATGTCTCCCAATTCTTGATGGTGATGCCGGTCTTGTCATTCTTGAAGAAGGCATGCTCCCACCGGTCCGCGCTGGGTTCAGCCGAGCTGGTCTTGCCCCAGAAATTGTCCTCGTCCGCGGTCGTGAGGGCGGTATGTGAATCCGTGCTGCCCACCAGGCCGAACTTGTAGGGGTTGACGCCGAGTTCCTTTTCGAGCTTAAGCCCGTTCTTGAGCGCGGAGCGCGCGTATTCAAACTCCAGCATCTCCTTTTTCTTGGCTTCAGTGCCATCGAGGTTGGCCTTGTCCCAGCGCTCGAAATCCGCGAACTCGTCGTTGGGTGAAAGGAACGGGTGGGTCTCGCCATCGCCCTTGATTTGCGTGGCCTCGTAGAGTCGCTCCCACTTCGCCCGCGTCTCGGCATACTCGCGGTCAATCTTCTTGCCTGTGCCCGGCTCGATGATCGGGAACATGCGGCCGTTCGACAGGTTGCCATTGTGGGCGATGGCCAGCACGTTGCCGCCGGTTTTCTCTTCGTAGGCTGCCATCCACTTCCAGAGGTCGCGCGGGTTGTCGCTGCCGAGCGGCTGAATAGTCGTGTAAGGCTCGACGCGGCTGGCCTTGTCGGCGTTGTCGCGGAAGATGACGTTGCGATGCAGGTTGTTTCCGGCGGTGACCGAGGTCCACTCGAAGCCGATGAAGGCGGTGAAGCGGCCGGGATCGTTGGCCCCTTCGGCCGCCTTGATGGTGTCCTGCCAGACCGAGCGGTAAATCGGAGTGCCGGGCAGCGGAACGATCTCCATCGGGATCGTTCCAGCGCCCAAGCAGGTGACTATGTCCATTGCCGCCTCCGAGCCTTTGCCGCTTTGGATCATGTTATACCACGTCCGGCCTTTCTCCGTGGCCAGCACTTTGGGATCGCCGTTGAAGATCATGGGGAACAAGCCCATCCCATCCGAGTGGTCGGTCACGACGAGAAAGTCGAGCGGACGCGCCAGCTTGACCGGCTGGCCGCTGGTGGCGGTGATCTGCTCACCCTTGGCGAAACGATACGCGTCCACCGGGGTCAACCGGCAGCCGAACAAGCCCGCGTCCACCGAGATGGACGTGTGCAAATGCGTGTCGCCGAAGAATGGCCGCGTGGGAAAGTTGCGTCCCACGTAAGGCGAGTAAGCCGGCTTTGATGGAAACGCTTTCTCGGCGGTTGCCTTGTCGAGCGTGCCGATGTCGGTGGTGGTGTGTTCCTGCGCGAACGCCGGCAACGCGCAAACGAGCGCGGCGGCGATGAGGTTTTGTGTGCGTGTGATTTTCATAGTTGCTTTCGTTTCTTTTCAGTCATTGGAAGTCTTCGGCTCAGGAATTTCCAGTCTTTGGAAGTTTGCCGTGCGCCCGCCGCCTTGCGACGGCGGGCGCGGGCGATGGTCGGTGGCTATTGGTTGGCCTTCTTGATGAAGTCCTCTACGACGCTGGACATATTGAACGTCTTGCCGCCCTGAACCGGAGGATACTCCGCGAGGGTCTTCAGGTGAGCGCCCATCTGTTCACCCACAGGTTGCATCAGCCAGGACACCTTCTGGAGCAGATGGCCGTAGGAATCCTTGTTGTCATAGGATTCAAACGGGTCCATGCGGATATTGAACACGAGCGGTGCGGTGCGCGGCACGACATTGGCGTAGTAGTCCTCTTTGGTGGAGAAGTGGAACTTCCACGGGCCCATGCGCACGGCCATAAGTTTGCTCTCGTAGTAGTAAAAGATGCTGTTGCGCGCTGACGTGGCGGTCTCGCCTTTCCAGTAAGGCAGGTTGTTGACGCCATCAATGAACTGCTTCTTTTCCGTCTTCATTTTCTCGACGACGTCCGGCACGCCGGCGGCGGCGGCGAGGCTGGTGAACATGTCCATGTGCGACTGGATACCGTTGAGCACCTGGCCGGGCTTGATGACGCCGGGCCAGCGCAGCATCGAGATGACGCGCACGCCGCCTTCATAGGTGGTCATCTTCTCTCCACGGAACGGCGTGGTCGCGCCGTGCGGCCAGGATGAGTGTTCGGGACCGTTGTCGGTGGAATACCAGACGATGGTGTTTTCATCGAGGCCGTTGGCCTTGAGAAAGTCGAGCACCACGCCGATGTCGTGGTCGTGCTGGAGCATGCCGGAGCCGTGAATGTCGGCCTCGCTGCTGAACTTCTCCGCCGCGTAGCGCCACTGGTCGTTCAGCCGCGTGTAGAGATGCATACGGCTGGTGTTGAGCCAGACAAAGAACGGCTTGTCGGCAGACTTGGCCTTTTTCATGAACTCCATGGCCTTGGGCGCGAACTCGCCGTCGTCCACATTCTTCATGCGCTCCTGGGTCAGCGGGCCGGTGTCCTCGATGGTCTGCTTGCCCACCCGGCCATAGCGCGGCTGCTCGGTCGGGTCATCCTTGTCGGTGGCGAAGGAATGGATCACGCCGCGCGTGCCGAACTTCTTCTCATAGTCTTCGAGGTTGCCGGAGTAAGCCTTGCCGAAGTTCTGGTAGTCGCGTTGCTCCGCCTCCTCCTGCGTGTTGAGGTGGTAGAGATTGCCGAAGAATTCGTCGAAGCCATGCACCGTGGGCAGGTGCTCGTTGCGGTCGCCGAGATGATTCTTGCCGAACTGGCCCGTGGCGTAGCCCTGCCCCTTGAGCACTTCCGCCAAGCTGGGCGAAGCGGCCTGCAATCCCAGCTTGTCGCCCGGCTGACCGACGGTCGTCATGCCGGAGCGGATGGGATATTGCCCCGTGATGAACGCCGCGCGGCCCGCCGTGCAGGACGGCTGCGCATAATGGTCGGTGAACCGGATTCCTTCCATGCCGATGCGGTCAAGGTTGGGCGTGGTGTAACCCATCGTGCCCATGCCATAGGCGCTGACGTTTTGCCAGCCAACGTCGTCGCCCCAGATGACGAGGATGTTGGGTTTCTTGTCCGCAGCGTGGGCAGCGGTCGCGGTGATGAACGCCAGCGCGCCAATGAGCGCGGCGGCGATGAGGTTTAGTTTGTGTTTTGTTTTCATGGTTGTGATTTTTCTTTGGTTGATTGATTGAATCGCTGCCCGATGAGTGGCGTTAATCCCCCTTGGGCGTTAGCGCCTTCATGGCTTCGTCAATATTGAAGTCCACACTCGCTTGACGCGGCGGGTATTCCTTGAGCGATTTCAACAACACGCCGACTTGCCCGAAGGCGGGCGCATAAGTCCAGGCGTGATTCTCCTGCCACTCGTCAAAACCGCGGGCCTCGTGGAAACGCTCGAACGGATCGAGCTTCAGGTTGGTGACGAGCGGAGTGACCATGTTCTCCTGCACGCCGTTGAACCATTTGTCCTGTTTCACGAAGAGGAACTTGAAGTCTCCGTAGCGGACGCCGTGGAGTTTGGTCTCGGTGAAGTAGTAGAACTCTTTGCGGTGGGACTTGCCTTTGCCGGTGATGAGGTCGGTCTGGTCGTAGCCGTCGAGATGGATTCTGGTGTAGGTCTGGTCGCCTGCCTTGTAGCTGGTGAGCAGTTTTTCCTTCAGCTTCGGCTCGCCGACGCCAGCCATGATGGTGGGAATCCAGTCCTCCATGATCATAAACTCGCCGGTGGCCACGCCTGCCGGGATGCGGCCCGGCCACTTGACGAGCATGGGCACGCGGAAGCCACCTTCCGAACCGCCCACGCCTTTTTCGCCGCCGAAGGGTGTGTTGCCGCCGTCGGGCCAACTGTTGCAGGCCGCGCCATTGTCGGTGGAAAACATGACCATGGTGTTGTCCGCGATGCCGAGATCATCGAGCGTCTTGAGGAGTTCGCCGACCGTGTCGTCGAGTTCCTTCATGCCGTCGGCGTAGAGGCCGTAGCCGGTCACGCCATCGGATTCCTTCCGCAGATTGGTGCGGTAGTGCATGCGCGTGGTGTTGTGCCAGACGAAGAAGGGTTTGCCCGCCTTGGCCGCGTCGGTGATGAAACGTTTGCTCTCGACGAGGACTTCCGAGTCCAGCGTCCGCTGGCGCTCGCGCCCGAACGGGCCTTTGTCCTCGACCTTCTGTGTGCCGTCGGCATTCGCCCACGAATGAACCACGCCACGCTGCGCGAATTTCTTCGCGACCTCGGGGTCTTTCGGGAAGTCATACTGCTCGATGTATTCACCGGCATTGAGGTGATAGAGAATGCCGTAGAACTCATCGAAGCCGTGCGCCGTGGGCAGGTGCTCATCGCGGTCGCCCAAGTGGTCCTTGCCGAACCAGCCGGTGGCATAGCCGAGCGGCTTGAGCAGATTCCCCAGCGTCGGGTCTGCCTTTTGCAGACCCTGCGTTGCGCCCGGCAGCCCGACGGTGCTCATACCTGAGCGGATCGGATACTGCCCCAGAATGAAGGCGGCGCGGCCCGCCGTGCAGGAAGCCTGGCCGTAGTGATCCATGAAGATCATGCCCTCTTTGGCGAGGCGATCAATGTTCGGCGTGCTGCCGCCCATCATGCCGCGATGGTAGGCGCTGATGTTCCACATCCCAACGTCATCGCCCCAGATGATGAGGATGTTGGGTTTCTTGTCCGCGGCGTGGGCGGCGGTCGCTGCGAATGCCAGCGCGCACACGAGCGCGGCGGCGAGGAGGTTTTGTTTGTGTTTTGTTTTCATGGTTTTTTCCTTTCGGTTGGTTCAATTCAGTTTCCCGGCGTATACCAGACGGGCGAGGTGTAGGCGCGGTCCTGGATGGCCGTGGGGCACTTGGGCGGGAGCTTCACGCCGAAAATCTTCGCGTCGTAGGTTGTCCAGCGCGGCGTCGGGATCTCGATCACGCGCACGTAGTAAAAGGCGCGCTGCTTCGCGTCGAAGTTCGGGTCCTTCCAGTAGCCCAGCAGCAGCGGGGCGCCGATGGTGTTCTTATAGCTGGCGTCGGGCACGTTCACCGTGTTGCCCACCGGCGTCTTGCACCGGCCGTCGGCTTCGATCTTCCGGTCGCCGGAGACGGCCACGTCCCACACCTGCTCATGCGTCTCGCCCTTCGCGTCGAGCCAGCCTTTGATGACCTGGACCCGATCCATGTTGGCGCCGTCGGCATCACGCAGTGCGCGGATGAGGAGCGACGGAACCTTGCCTGCCGGTGCGCCGGAAAGGTCGCCGCCCATCGGCACGCCCTTTTGATAGCCATACCTGGCGAAGTCGTGCCGCTGCACGTCGTCGGCCACGAAGTCGAATCCGGCGAAGATGCGCACCATCAGCCGGGTGCCCGTGGTGGCATAGACTTCCTTGCGCGCCATCGCATCCCACAGCGCCTCACGCGTGTTGTCCGTCGCCCACACGGCAGCGAGACCGGAGGCGCTCGTCTGCCAGGCGTATTGCTTGAGCGCCGCATTCTCAATGAGGCGACCGGTGATGACCTCGTCGAAGCGGTCCGGATGCGAGGACGGCTCGAGGGGAACAACCTTGCCGAAAAAGTTGTCTTCCGTGGCGGTGGACAGCGCGGTGTGCGAGTCGGTCGAACCGATCAGACCGAACTTGAACGGGTTCGCGCCCAGCTTGGCGTCGTAAGCGAGACCGCGTTTGAGCGCTTCCCGCGCATATTCGCGCCGCAGCATGTCGGGCGTGTGAACTCCCGTTCCGAAGCTGCCCTTGTCCCACGTCTCGAAGTCGGCGAACTCATCGTTGGGCGAGAGCGCCGGGTGCGTCTCACCGTCGCCTTTCATCTGCGTGACTTCGAGGAGCGGCTCCCAGCGCATCCGGCGCTGCGCGTAATCGCGGTCGAGCGGCTTCTTGGTGGTCAGCGTGATGTCGTCAAACATCAGGCCCAGGGAGACATTGCCATTGTGCGGGATGGCGAGCAACCGGCTGCCGGTTTTCTTCTCGGTCTCGCTCATCCACTCCCACAACTTCTCGGGATCGGTGGTGTCGTATTGCGAGATGGGGATGATCTGATCGGCCTTGGCCTTGCCGTCGCGGAAGATAACGTTGCGATGGAGATTATTGCCACCCGGCATGGAGGTCCATTCGAAGCCAATGAAGGCGGTGAACTTGCCCGGGTCGTTGTATTTCTCGGCGGCGGCCGTCTCGCGTTCCCACATGCTGCGGGTGACGGCCTCGTTGCCTTTCAACGGATCGTCCAATGCGCCCATGGCTTGAATCCAGACATTGTAGGCCTCCGGGCCTTTCCCGCTCTTCACGAGGTCATGCACCTTGCGACCGAACTCCGTCTTCAGCAGATCCGGGTTTGACTCCGCGATCATCGGCGCGAGACCAAGGTTTTCCGAGTGATCGGAAACCACGAGGAAGTCCAGCGGCCGCTGCAGGCGCGCCCGCAGGCCCGTGCTTGAGGTGACTTCTTCGCCGCGCGCGAAACGATAGGCCTCCTCCGGCCCCAGCCGGCAGCCCACCATCCCGGCATCCGTCGAGTAACTCGTATGCAGGTGCGTGTCGCCGAAATAGACGCGATCCGGGTAGCCTTGATTGAGGTAAGGCGAGTATTCCGCCTTGCCGATGGTGACATG
>CAZNOE010000310.1:0-7019 GCA_964574525.1 uncultured Bifidobacteriaceae bacterium | reverse complement strand
CCAGCGTGAGCGACGGAAACCGCGTGAGATGTCCGATGCGCTCGCCGATGTACTGATCGAGCGAGATGGTGTTGCGGAAACCGGCGCTGCCCGGATGCGGCGCGGCCGTGAGAAAACAATTATCCGCCGGATGCCCGCCGTCCACGTCCGGATGCCACACGCCGCTGAACACCGTGAAATCGTCGCGATACTCCTTGAGCAGTTCGAGGTACGGCGACAGCGCATAATCGCGCCCGCTCTCCATCGGGAAGAAATGTTCCGGCAACAAACCCAGGTTGTTGCAGATGCCAAACATCCGGCGCGGCTTCCCGCCCGGCGTGGTTCCGGCGGCGATCCGCCTGGCCGCCGCGGCGAACACCGGCGTCATGGCGTCCAGCAACGGCAATGAGAGGAGAATGCCCGCGCCACGGAGGAACTTCCTGCGTGACACCGCGGAGCGCGTGGAAACGAAGGGGGCGTCGCTGGTTTTGGTGAAGTTCGTGTTCATGGAGTAATCAGGAATCAATGAACAGCAATCCGGGCTTGAAGTCGAGTCCAAAGTTGACAAGAGAGCAAGAGAGTGCCCATTTTCAAGCCGCTTCCTTGGAAAACCTTCCTTGAAAGCATACGCGTAACTCAACATACTCACACCGATGGAATCCACGTCTTACCGGGACATCAGAGATCTACTGCGCCAGTTATACGTGGACGACCCGCAGCCGTGGTTTTGTGGATTCAGCGGCGGCAAAGACAGCACGATGGTTGCCTCATTCGTCTTCGACGCTATCCTGCCCGTCTCAACCGGCCAACGCAAGAAACCCAACGTCATTCTCTGCACAGACACCCGCGTCGAAATACCGGCAGTGGCCGAGGGTGTGAAGAGCACGCTCGAATCCACGCGTCGCTATGCACAGCAGCACAACCTGAACAGCCCAGAACCCGTGCATCGGACTACCCAGCGATCCGAAGTGTTGGCCGGGACAAACGTACTTGGTGTGATGCCGACACGATAAAGTTATCCCTTCCGAAATTATGAATCTACCAGGGATGGACTGGGAAAAGTGCGTGGAGGTTCTTAAGGCGGCAGTTGTTCCCTTTATCGAGGCGGCCTATGAGAAAATTGCGCATATAGTACTCCACCGTCGCAAGAAGGAAAATGACCAAGGCAGCGCAGCCTTGACCCAGGCGTTAGAACCGTTCGGAGGCCGCTTGGAACTCGTCACCGATGCAATCCTGCACCACCACGCCAACCAACAACGCATTCAGCAGTTCTACGCCGGTGCCAAACTGGACTGGGACATCATTGTTGCACAAGCTGATATTCCTCGCGACCAACAGGCTGAACTGTTGACTGAGTCTGCTCAACCATTTGAAGGGACGCGTCTCATCACGATTGTCGCAGAAGCGGGCGCCGGGAAATCAACTTTGGCGTGGCGAGTTGCATCAGAACTGCATCGGCGACACCATGCAATAGTCATCCGCATTAAAGACAATTGCGATGCTGAAATCTGGTATTCCATACCTGAACTAGCGCCGAAGATCGGTCGCCGCTTTTACATACTTGTTGACGACGTGTTTCAAGACCCTGAAGCTGCAGACGCCTTTCGAGAGTTAAGCGCCGCTCTTCCCATCACAATTCTCTCCACCTCACGACCCAATGAGTACGAATATCGGGTTCGTCGCCTGAAGTGCCAAACGATGCGGCTCGAGCTAAGGCAGCCCAGTGACACTGAAAAGGGACGGATGTTGAGCCGGCTGGGGAAGGTCCGAGGCGATCTCGCCATTGAACAACAACGTCGCTTGGATTCGGCGAATCAGTTCCTTGTGTTGATGATGGAACTAACGGGAGGCAAGGAACTCCATGAAATCGTTCGTGACACCATGGAAAAACTCAAGGCGCTTGATAAGGACGCATATGCCGCCTACGAGCACTTGTGCTTTGCTTATCGCTACAGCATCGCAACACCAGTTTCCTTACTTGAGCGATTCGGTAAGGATGGGACGTTCCACAACCTGCCTGGGCGTAACACAACGCAAGGGCTGATTTTCTGGGATAGCCGGCAAGGGTGCGTTCGGGTTGGGCATCCAGTTATCGCCGAGAGCGCCGCCATTATCTATGAGGAGAAGCACTCCCCAAGCGAAGTGCTTAACAACATTTCCTTGGCCATGGACGCAACAGATCCCATCGAGCGGCGGTTCTTTGCGCACCTACTCCGGACAATGTCTAGAGATAAGTCCCCTTTGGTACATCCAATGCCGAAGCTTGTGGCGGCAGCAGTTGATCGCTGCGTAGACAAGGCTGAACGCCTCACCGAATACTCAATATGGCGTGCATTTTACGTGAATTGTGAAGATCACGAACAGGCCAGAAAGTGCGAGGACTCCGCCGTTGCTCTCGAACCCGTCTCATCAGCCGACTGCCACATGTTGGTGCGGCTGCGCCGCAAGCGTGGGCAAGAGCGTGACGCAATTCCCGCGATTCTGAAGTGCATTAAGGATCATCCAGAACAAGGTGGAGTCCGTGCTGTATTGTTGAGCCTCGTTGGGAAATACGGAAACCCATTGGAAATAAAGTCCGCGCTCAGAGAGACTAGTGCATGGCTGAAAGCGCACAACGACGATAATTATGTCCGCACCGCCTACCTGGGATTTGTGGAGCGGAAAGGTAGGAGTGACCAACTGAACGAGGCGCTTCGTGAGACAAGCGATTGGCTGAATGCGAAAGCGCACTACGATGATACAACTGTCCGCACCGCCTACCTGGGATTTGTGGAGCGGAAAGGTGGCAGTGACCAACTGAACGAGGCGCTTCGTGAGACAAGCGATTGGCTGAATGCCAAAGCGCACTACGACGATACAACTGTCCGCACCGCCTACTTGGGATTTGTCGAGTGCAAGGGTACGGAGAAACAAGTGGACGAGGCTCTTCGCCAAATGAGCGAGTGGCTGAACGCGAAAGAACACCGAGATGATACATCTGTACGTACGGCTTACTTGAGATTCGTCGAGCGTAAGGGCTCCGATGAGGTCAAACAGCGAACCATTACCGATACGAAAGCTTGGCTTGCTGACCACGCTTCAGCCAAGGAAGTATGGGATGCGCTCATTGCGTGGCTGTTTCGGGCGAATCGAAGTGGTGAAGCTATCGAATTGGCTCTCTCAGCCGTAACGCATATTCCTGAGAGCGAGAATTTGTTGATACATTATTTGCGAGCAATACAGGACACGGCTGACCCGCAAATGGTGGCGCGCAGATACGAGGAGGCCATCGACAAATACCCAAGCAATTTCTTACTACGACACTCCTATGCGATTTGGCTCAACAATCACAACTACTGCGAGAAGTCAGAAACTTATTTCGCTGCTTTGGTTGAACAAGCGCCGCACTTCTACCAAGCACGAAACCGATACGGCGAGTTGCTGCTGAAGTTGGAGCGATGGGGCGAAGGCGCCGAACAATTCCGCGAGGCCCTCAAAATCCACAAAGGATTCCAAGCTGCTCACAATGGGTTGGCGACGGCGCTCTGGAAGATAGGAAAAATTCTGGAGGCTGAGAAGGAGTTCAAGCAGGCAATCTACTGGGCCGGAGTTCAAAAACAGCCACAAGCGAAATTCTACGCTGATCTTGGGTCGTTTTACCTCGCATGTGAACGCTGGAATAAGGCTTTGGAGGCATTCGGGTCCGCCAAGACCGAAGACCCGGACTATTGGGGGAATTATAGGGGTATTGGGCGGGCAAAGATGGGGCTTGGCCATTTCTGTGAGGCTGAGAGGGCGTTCCGAACTGCATTGGACAGGAAACCTGACTTGCAGCCACCAGCAAGTGTTGAGATACAGCAATGGCTACAGCACTGCATGCAACAGTTGAAAATCGACAAAAACAAGGCGCCTTAGTTGAAAACGATGCCTGGCGGCGAAGCAGCGCGGCCGGTTGCGGCACCAAAGCTTTGCGCAATCCATGCACCGACTCCCATTCCTACTCCTGTTGCTCACGGCAGGCTGTGTCGGGCCGGTCAAGTCGCTTTATCCTCCCGCTCCCGGCGAAACGGCGAGGACCGTTTACGTCGTCAACCACGGGCCGGCACACCGGAATTGCCGCGGAACGGGCTGACATTCCGCCCAATCTCTGGCCGGCCAACCACGATTACCCGAATGCCCGCGCCACGGAATTCGCGCCGTAACAGCCAGGGTAGGGTCAAGAAACAAATTCCTTTCAATTGCGTTCGGCATCACCTAAAGAATCCGAAAGCCATGAGCGAATTGACCGTTGAGAGTCCAATCACGCCTGTAGCTGCCCCGGTGGCAGAAACGCAGCGACTCAAACTGATTGATGCCTTGCGGGGTGTGGCGTTGCTGGGAATTTTGCTGATGAATATCCCGTTCTTTTCCATGCCCAATTACTTTTCCGAGGCGTTTCGCAACGACCCAACCAATGTCAATTTCTGGGTGAATGCCGTCATCAACGTTTTTTTTGAAGGCAAGATGCGCGCTTTGTTCGGGATGGTGTTCGGGGCGGGCGTTTTGCTTTTCCTCGCGAAAAAAGAGCAACTGGGCAGGCCGGTGGCCGGGTTATTTTACCGCCGCATGTTTTGGCTGGTGCTGTTTGGCCTGATTCACGCCCACCTGGTGCTGTGGATTGGCGACATTCTATACCTGTACGGTATTTGCGGGATGTTGGTTTATCTGTTTCGCAATGTGAAACCCATTTATCTGGTGATGGCCGTACCCCTGGTGGCAATTGCCGATTTTACGGGCGGCACATTGTTCTATCAGAATATGCGCGCCGCGCGTTTGAATTATGTCGAGGCCACCAAAGCGCAAGATCAGCACCTCACGCTGACCGAGGCCCAGACCAACGCATTGAGTAACTGGCGGAGAATGGAAAAAACCCTGATTCCAAACCGCGAAGATGCCAAGGAAAACACCCGCAAAATGAAATCGGATTACCAAACCGTCGCCGCTTACCTGCGCCCCCTGGCTTGGGAATGGCAGACGAAATACCTCGTCATCGAAGTGTGGGACTCGTTAGCCCTCATGCTACTTGGTTTGGCTTTGTTCAAATGGGGATTTCTAACCGGCAACTGGTCGCGGCAGGACTATTGGAAAGTCGTGTGGATCGGCTACGGCATTGGCCTGCCGCTGGTGATCTACAGTTTTCATTACCGCTATCTTCACTTCCCGAACCTCGAAGCCAATCTCAGGCGCATGGAAGAAGTGCCCATCAACTGGGTGAATTTGATTTATCCGTTCCAACGCATTTTGCTGGTGATGGCGCACGTGGCTGCGCTCATCTTGTTGTACAAATCCAATGTGATGCAGGGCCTGTTCCGCCGCCTCGAAGCGGTTGGACAAATGGCTTTTACCAACTACATCATGCACTCGGTTATCTGCACGTTATTCTTCTTTGGTTATGGATTGAATTTCTATGCAAGGCTTGATTTTTATCAACTATTCTTCGTCGTCGCCTTCATTTGGATATTGCAACTCATTGTCAGTCCAATTTGGTTGCGCGCTTTTTACTTTGGTCCTCTCGAATGGCTGTGGCGCAGCCTGACTTATTGGCGAATCCAACCGATGAGGCGTGCCTGACCCAGAGCTTGGAGTCGCTGAGTTCTCGTTTCGGTCACTTGTTCTGGAACAACTCAGCAAAGAGCAATTAGCCGGCATGGCGCGTTCCAGTTATTTGTTCAGGAACAATTCGCTCTGGACCAGTTCGTGAATGAGGCTGCGGACGCCGTAATGGCTGGAACTGGCGCGTTCCAGGATTTGCTCAATCGGTTCGCGGTCGGCGAAGCGGATATTGGCTTGCGCGGCGCGGCCGGTCGCGGCACCAAGGCATCCTCAAACTGGCGAAACCGCGCCCGGACTGGCCGGAGGACTTTGCGCTCAACCACGCGCATTACATCAAGGGGCATCCCAAGAAATCATGAAGTCGGTCTTCGCCGACACGTTCTATTTTCTGGCGCTCTGAACGAGAAACGGAATTGCCAAGGCCAAGGATGCCGAACGATTACCTGCCGTTCTTCACCTGTCGGCGCGTACGGGTGCGATAGGGATGGCGGGCGAGGAGCGAAGGATGCAACTTCTTGTATTCGTCAGCTGTCAGCACACTCACGCGAAGAATGTTTGCTCGTTCCTTCGCGGAAAGGCCACCCGTAATGGCCGATTGGAGTTTGAGAATTCGCTGAAAGCGAGGCAGCGAACGCCAGGCAGGCGTGACGACTCGCAGCACACGATAGCGACCGAAGCCGACGGGCTGCCACCGAAGTTGAAACGCCTTACCCTTCGGAAGAACGTCTTTGACCAACTTTTTGACTTTGGTTTCGGTGCTCATAGAGCGTGATCTTCGATCCAACCATAGAGCACTGTGAGTTTTTCGTAAAGCTTTTCGGCGTTTTCGGACCTCGGCAGTTTCGCCAGATAGCGCAGTTCCGGTCCCCAACGTTCGGACAGTTCGGAGAATACCGTATGCATGGCCGGCTCGGCCTCCAAGCGAGGTTTTAGTCCGGTCGCCGACAACAGTCGGTCCCAGTCGTGCGTCTCGAGTTTTTCAGGCAGACGCAAGATGTTGCGACGGCGGGTGACACCCCATTTCAAGATGCACTCGATGGCATAGCCGGCCAGATAAAGAGCACCTTCATGACGTTGCTCGTTCAGCAAAACGTCAGCGTCTTTGAGCCGGATTTTAGCGACCGCTTGAAACAGAGTGCCGCGAGTGCCGCCAGGAGAGATGCGACGTTTATGTGCCATGCGCCTCCAGATTGCATAGCCCGGCGTGACTCAGCAATCACCGACTTGTATGCCGCACCGAATCGCGGGCCGTGCTTCGGTGTTGCCGAGGGTGACAGAGGTTTTTGGCGAGGGTGGAAGTCTGCGTTCCGCTTATTTGTTCAAGAACAATTCACTCTGCACCAGTTCGTGGATGAGGCTGCGGACACCGTAGTGACTGGAACTGGCGCGTTCCAGGATTTGCTCGATCGGTTCACGGTCGGCGAAGCGGATCGGCGCGCCGGTGGCATAGACCGTCAGTTGCTTCGCGA
>CAZNOE010000309.1:3956-7020 GCA_964574525.1 uncultured Bifidobacteriaceae bacterium | reverse complement strand
CTTTCTGCTTTCGGAAGGTCAGGCTTGGGTCATCCGCCAGAATCGTGTTGATGCCGACGAGAATCGCGTCCGCTCCCTGCCGAAGCCTCATGCCATGTGCCCGGGCTTTCCCGCCGGTGATCCATTTCGACTCGCCGGTGGCCGTGGCGATCTTGCCATCCAGCGTCATCGCGGCTTTGACGGTGACGAATGGTGTGCGATGGACGATCCAATGATTGAAGGCTTCGTTCAGCCGGATGCACTCGTCGGCCAGTTTTTGGCAGGGCGCGTCACTCCGTGCGCGCCGCTGGTTGGCTGAACCTGAAACGGCGCGCACGGAGTGCCGCGCCCGACCTTCTCGCTTGCCAAGTTCGACGACTTCAATTCCTGTCCGCCGCAAAATCTTGAAAGCCTTGCCGGAATGTTTCGGATTTGGATCCGTGGCACCGACAACCACACGCTTGATACCGGCGGCGATGATGGCCTCGGTGCAAGGCGGAGTGCGACCGTGCGTGCAACAAGGTTCGAGGGTGACGTAAAGAGTGGCGCCTTGGGGATTGTGTTCATGCTTCTGCGCATCACGAAGCGCCTCGACCTCGGCATGTGGCCCGCCGGCTTTGCGATGCCAGCCACGCCCAATGATTTTCCCACCCTTCACGAGCACCGCGCCCACCATCGGATTCGGCGAAGTCGTGCCGTAACCCCGACGGGCGAGGCCAAGGGCGAGGCGCATGAATTCGGCGTCAAACATTGCCGTGCAGCCTAGCCGCCGAAATGAGTCGGTGCAAATTCTCATGGATGGCATATTTCGCCAGCGGTCAGCACAGACCGAGGTCTGCGGCGGCATCGGACTCCGCGATGTCCTGCCAGTGATGGCGACAGACTGCAACACGAGTTGAGCTTGACGAACGGTTGGAATTCTGTGACACTAACATTGTATGGCGAGGGTGATGTTATGAATATCCGGCGCTTTCCCGGGGCGGTCTTGGCCACCGCAACCCTCACTGTGTGGCTTGACTCCACAGTGCCTGTGGTTGCCCAAGTAACTTCCTCACCCAACGTCGCACCCAGTACTCCTGCGCCTGTAACAGAGCCGGTTCAATTGTCCGGCGGTGTCGCGGACATCCTGAAGCTCTCCCGCGCCAAGGTGAACGACGATGTCACCGTTGCGTTCATCCAGAATGGCGATCGCCGTTATAGCCTGACCGCGTCCGAGATCGTTTATTTGCGCCAGGAAGGTGTGTCCGACCGCGTCCTGACTGCCATGCTCAACCAGGAACCGCAATCCGCGCCCGCACCGCAACAGGCCGCACCGGCAACCGCACCAGAAGCCAGCGCTCCGCAACACGCCGCGCCACCGGCCCCGACCACTGTCGCGGAAGCAGCGCCGGCGTCGACGGTTTATGTACCGAGCACCCCGACCTACTATTCATTTTATGATCCGTCGCCTTATTGGTACGAGCCGTGGCCTTACTGGTACACATCTCCGTATTGGTATGGTTACCCGCTTTTCACCTTCGGCTTTTACTGGGGTAACTGCGGCTATGGATATTGGAACCACGGTTACTGCTACAACGGGCACTGGAACAACTATTGGCACGACGGAAATCATCACGGGGCCCCGCACAACGGGAACCATCCAAATGGGAATTCTGCTCCGCACGACGGGCGCTCCATCCCCGGCGGCAAGACTGCAATGCAGGCCTCCAAAGGAAGCCCGGCTGGCGGCGTGAACCAGGCAAGACCGCGTTCCGGCCCCGGCCCGTCTGCCCGCACTGCGCAAAGCGCAACTCAGGCGGGCGTCTCGGGCAATAACCACAGTCAACCCGCTGCTCCCCGTGCCAGCGGTAATCAGGTGAACGCCGCTACCTCCCGCAGCGGTCAAGGCACAAGCCCAACGAGCGCTTGGGGCAGTGGCGCGAATAACCGAACTGCCGCTCGCGACTCGATTGGAAACCAAGGCAGCACGGAGTTCGCACGTAGCAGTCAACCCGCCGCTCCGCGCACCGGCACAAGCCAGGCCAATGTGACTTCCGCCCGTGGCGGTCAGGGAGCAGGCCCGACCCGAGTTTGGACCGGCAACGCCGGCCAGGGGCCGACTTCCCGCGGCGTCGCGACTCCGAGCGTCCCCTCGGTTGCCGGCCCCAGCCGCGTTAGCGCCAGCCCGACCACGGTCTGGAACAAGTCAGCCAGTCAACCGGCAAGCCACCCTGCAGTCAACATCGCTGGGAACTATCAGCGGAGCAGCTACAGCCCAAGCTACGGCTACCGCGCTGGTGGAAACGTCACCAGCATCGGCCGTCCGAGCATGTCCTCGTCTTATGGCAGCATGGGGAACACAAGCGCATTCCGAAGCGGAGGAGGTTTTTGGGGTACGAGAACTCCAAGCATGTCTTCGGGTGGCGGTTTCCGTGGTGGAGGCGGAGGCGGTTTCGGCTCCGGCGGGTTCTCGCATGGCGGCGGCGGCGGCGGACGTCATCGCTGATCGCTTCAAAGGTTGACTCCCGGTTTCCTGCTTCTTTCTCTTGGGAGACACTTAATTCCTTGGGCGTTTGGATTCACTTTGCGTAGCCGCGCCGGGCAAGGCGGAGCGCGAAGCGAATGACGTTGAAAGAATTATTCCTCAAACAACGCCTGCGCGAATTGTCTCGCATCGAAGGGTTGCAAATCGTCCGGTTGCTCGCCGAGGCCGATGAACTTGATGGGCAGGCCGAGTTCCTTCTGGATGGCCACGACCATGCCGCCTTTGCTTGTCCCGTCGAGCTTGGTCACGATGAGGCCGGTGAGCGGGACGGCTTTGTTGAATTCGCGCGCCTGGTTCAACGCGTTCATGCCCGTCGTCGCGTCGAGCACGAGCAGGACTTCATGCGGCGCGCCGGGCAGTTGCTTGCCGATGACGCGATGCAGCTTTTGCAATTCCTGCATCAGGTTGTGCTTCGTGTGCAACCGGCCCGCAGTGTCAATAAAGAGGTAATCGGCGTTGCGCGCCTGCGCGGCGGTGACGGCGTCGTGTGCCACGGAAGCCGCATCCGCGCCGTAAGCGCCGGCGATGACTTCGACCTTGAGGCGCGCGCCCCAGAGTTTG